>JAKSQF010000130.1 GCA_024404235.1 Clostridia bacterium
GTTTATGCTTCGCGCTATGAAGATACTGCAACGGGCGACTATATCAACTGCCCGATGAATAAAGCGGAATATGAAGCGTTTTATGAAGCACTGATAGGCGCCGAAGGTGCGCCCGTTCACGAATTTGACCGCCCGGTGACGGTATACGAAGGTTGTATGCCGGTGGAAATTTTAGCAAAACGTGGTGCCGATTCTATTCGTTTCGGTCCATTAAAGCCGGTAGGTCTGCGGGATCCGCGTACCGGACATCGTCCGTGGGCGGCCGTCCAGCTTCGACGTGAAAATGCCGATGCAACACTTTTCAATTTGGTCGGCTTTCAAACAAACCTGAAATTCGGCGAACAAAAGCGGGTCTTTTCGATGATACCCGGTCTTGAAAATGCGGAGTTTGTGCGTTACGGTGTGATGCACCGCAACACCTTTATCAATTCACCGCAACTGCTTTCAAATAATCTTTCGCTGAAGAAGAACGGTAACATCTTTTTTGCCGGTCAGCTTTCCGGCGTGGAAGGATATATGGAATCTGCTGCAAGCGGAATTGTGGCAGGCATCAATGCGGCACGGCACTTGAATGGTGAAGAACCGCTGGTTTTGCCCGATTTTTCAATGATAGGTGCTTTGCTGAAATACATTTGTGATCCAACGGTGAAGAATTTTCAGCCAATGGGGGCAAATTTCGGAATTCTGCCGCCACTTGAAAATCATATCCGTGATAAACGCGAACGCTACGGCGCTTTGGCACAGCGTTCACTGACGTGGTTTGACGCTAATATTTAAGGGGGAAATCAAAATGAGAATCGTGGTAGACGCTTTCGGCGGCGATAACGCACCGCTGGAAATTTTGCGGGGTGCGGCAGATGCCTCCCGTGAATACGGTGTAGATATTACGCTGACCGGTGACGAGGATAAAATCAAGGCGTGTATGGCGGAAAACAACATCGCCTTTGCGGGCGACCTGAAAATCGTACATACTACCGACGTTATCACGATGCATGACGATCCGACTTCTGTTGTCAAGGCACATAAGGAATCTTCGATGGGTATTGCCTTTAAAGAACTTTGTGACGGTAATGCCGATGCCTTTGTATCGGCCGGTTCGACCGGTGCCATTGTGGTCGGCGGTACGCTTTTGGTTAAGCGGATGAAGGGCGTAAAGCGACCGGCTTTGGGTGGCTTGTTGCCGAAGCCGAACGGCGGACATTATCTGCTTTTAGATATGGGTGCCAATGCGGAATGCCGCCCCGAAATGCTTTGCCAGTTTGGTATTATGGCAAGCGTTTATATGAAGCAGGTCGAGGGTGTTGAAAACCCGCAGATCGGGTTATTAAATATCGGCACCGAAGATACCAAGGGCGATTCTTTGCGGCAGGAGGCTTATCAGCTTCTTTCCAACGCTCCGATTCAGTTTTACGGCAACGTTGAAAGCCGCGAAATGCCAAAGGGCGTTTGCGATGCCATCGTCACCGACGGTTTTACCGGCAATATCGCTCTCAAATTGATTGAGGGTACGGCAACAACACTGTTCAAATTGATCAAGCAGGTTTTATATAAGCGAGTCTTTAATAAGATTGCCGCTTTGATTATCAAAAAAGACTTATATCAGTTAAAGAATATGATGGATGCTTCCGAGGTTGGCGGCGCACCGCTTTTGGGTGTGCAAAAGCCGGTTATTAAGGCACACGGCAGTTCGGATGCACGTGCATTCAAAAATGCGATCCGTCAGGCAATTGCTTTTGCCGAGCGTGACGTAATCGGTACAATTTCCAAAAATCTTTCGGAAATGGTGAGTGGGAATGAAGGAACTTGAAGAAAAACTGCAATATCGGTTTCATGATCCGAAATTGTTAGAGCATGCTTTGTGTCATTCTTCGTATGCAAATGAGGTGCGGAACGGCCATACCTCTAACGAACGCTTGGAATTTTTGGGTGATTCGGTGTTATCCATCGTGGTTTCGGATTATTTGTACCGTAATTTCCCGAATATGCCGGAGGGTGAATTGACTCGTTTGCGTGCTTCGTTGGTTTGTGAAAAATCGCTTTGCGCATTTTCCCGTCAGCTTGAAATCGGTCGTTTTTTGTTGCTTGGTCGCGGTGAAGAAAAGGGCGGCGGGCGAGAGCGTGATTCTATTTTGGCGGATGCTTTTGAAGCCGTATTGGCCGCCATGTATTTAGACGGCGGAATGGAGCCGGCCCGCAAGCACGTGATGCGTTTTGTTTTGGCCGAGCTTGAGCATACCGAGGATGAGGTATTTAAGGATTATAAAACGGCTTTGCAGGAAATTATCCAACGCAATCCTGAGGAATCCGTGGAATACGTGCTGACCGGTGAGTCCGGTCCCGATCACGATAAGCGTTTTTTGGTTGAGGTACATCTCAATTCTAATGTAATCGGCAAAGGAAAAGGGCGCAACAAAAAGCAGGCCGAACAGATGGCCGCCAAGCAGGCTTTGGAACTGATGGGCGAGGAGATATGACCCGTCACGCCAACATTGCACTGTTTGTGCCGCACATCGGTTGCAAACTGCGTTGTAGTTTTTGTGATCAGAATGCTATTACGGGCCAGCAGACTTTGCCGCAGCCGCAGGATGTGATTTCGGCGGTCGAAACGGCAATGCGTTCGCCGAAATATGACCCGAAAACAACTGAAATTGCGTTTTTCGGCGGTAGTTTTACGGCAATCGATCCCGAATATCGGCGTAGCCTTTTGCAGGCGGCTGAACCTTTCGTGAAGCGCGGTGACGTGTGCGGGATAAGAATATCGACCCGACCGGATGCCATAAACGAAGAAATATTAAGTGAATGCAAACACTATGGCGTTACGGCGATAGAACTTGGCGCACAAAGTATGGATGATGCGGTGCTTTCGCTGAATCAGCGTGGACATTCTGTTCAGGACGTCCGACGTGCGTGCGAGTTGATTCGTGCCGAAGGTTTCGAACTTGGTCTTCAAATGATGACCGGTCTGTACGGCGATACCGACGAAACCGCACTTGAAACGGCGGAGCAGATCATTCGGCTTTCGCCCGACACGGTTCGCATTTATCCTACAATCGTACTGCAAGGTACCTACCTTGCAAAACTTGTGCAGCAGGGCGTTTACCGTCCGCAAACAGTGGGGGAAGCTGTTTCGCTGTGTGCAAAGCTTTTGGAACGCTTTTTTGAAGCGGATATTCCCGTAATACGTTTAGGTTTGCATAGTATAGACACCGATCGTTATATTGCCGGTCCGTGGCATCCTGCTTTCAGTGAATTGTGTTATGCCAAAATCTATCTTGCGCGTGCGTTTGATTTGTTGAACGAGTCCGGCAGTTATATTCTTTACGTTGCACCGTCGGCCGTTTCACAGATGATCGGGCAAAAACGGGAAAACTTGAAAATTTTATCGGATCACGGCTTTCGCTGTAAGGTTGTAGCCGATCCGAATTTAAAAAAATACGAAATACGAACAGAAAGGCAGTAAAAGAGATGCTTTTAAGTTCCATTCAGGTGCAGGGATTTAAATCCTTTGCAGATAAAACGACCTTAAAATTCGGTCGGGGAATTACCGCCGTTGTCGGCCCGAACGGCAGCGGTAAAAGTAATATTTCCGATGCGGTGCGTTGGGTTTTGGGTGAACAATCAACCAAAAGTCTGCGCGGACAGTCGATGGAAGACGTTATCTTCGGCGGTACCGAAGCACGCCGTCCGCACGGCTTTTGCGAGGTTACCCTGAATATTGACAACTCCGACCGAACGCTGAATTTCGATAACGATTCGGTGGCGGTCACAAGACGTTATTATCGCTCACACGAAAGCGAGTATTTAATCAATAACGTGACCGTTCGTTTGAAGGACGTGCACGAGTTGTTTATGGATACGGGACTCGGTCGTGACGGTTATTCGATGATCGGACAGGGAAGAATCGACAGTATTATTCGCACCCGTTCCGACGAACGCCGTGATATCTTTGAAGAGGCGGCCGGCATTTCCAAATACCGTTACCGCAAAGAGGATGCCGAACGCAAGCTTTCCGCTGCCGAGGATAATCTTCTGCGCTTAAAGGATATTATGGACGAGCTGGAAGCCCGTGTTGGCCCGCTTGAAATCCAAAGTCAAAAAGCTGAAAAGTTCTTAAAGCTTGCCGAGGAAAAGGAACAACTTGAAATCGGCTTGTGGCTTTATACACTAAACAATTCCAAGGATGCTTTGCGTGCGCAGGAAAGTAAAATTGCAATTGCGCAACAGCGTTACCGTGAAATTGACGAGGCATTAAGTGACTTTGATACAAAAACGGAAGAAAACACTGCGGAGTTTGCCCGCCTGACCGGTGAAATTGAAAATCAACGTGCGCTGATTGCCGCCAATAATGAAGAAATCGTTAAAATCGGCGGTACGATCAGCGTCTTTGAGAATGATATTCATCATAACGATGAATCCATTGAACGCTTGAAGAATGAAAGTGCTTCACTCGGTAACAGCGATGCGGCCGCCCGTGAACAAATTGAAGCCAATCGCCGAATTGCCGGTGAAAAGCAGGATGCAAACGCCGCTTTAGAGCAAAAGCTTGCCGGCTTGGAAGCCGATCTTTCCAATTTGCTGATCGACAGTGAACAGATTTCCCGCCAGATTGAGGAAATGGTTTTGCAACTCAATACCCTTTCGGCAGAGAGTGCCGATCGCAGGGTGGAACTTGTTACCGCCAATACCTCGATCGAGGAAATTCTTTCCCGTGGCGGTGTATTGTCTGAACTGATCGAAAAGAATAAGGCGGACAGTGCCGCTTTGCAGGCCGATTTTGATGAAACCAAAATGTTATTCGATTCCATTGAAGAAAACATTATCGGTTATCAGAATTCCATTAAGGGCTATGAATTGCGGGCAAACAGCCGCCGTGAAGCGGTTGACGATCTGCGTCAAAAATGTGAAGAGATCCATTTGGATATTGAATCAAAAAAGCGTCGCATCCAACTGCTTTCCGAACTTGAAAACAGTATGGAAGGCTTTTCCGGTGCGGTCAAGCGTGTTACCGCCGAAGCGGAAAAAGGTTTGCTTCGCGGTATTCACGGCCCGATTTCCAAGTTGATTTCTACGGATAAGGAATATACCGTAGCTATTGAAACGGCTTTGGGAAATGCAATTCAGAACATTGTGGTGGAAACCGAAGGCGACGCCAAGCGTGCTATTCAGTACCTGAAGAACAATAAGGCCGGTCGAGCAACGTTTTTGCCGATTTCTTCGATTCAGTCCCGTCCGTTTAAGGAAACCGATTTCGACAGTGTTTACGGCTACGTCGGTATTGCTTCCGACTTGGTTAAAACCGAGGCGAAGTATACTGAAATCATTAAATATCTCTTAGCTGGTACGGTTGTGACCGAGGATATCGACAGCGCCGTCACGTTGGCGAAAAAGTATAATTATCGTGTTAAGGTTGTTTCTTTGGACGGCCAGGTGATCAATCCGGGTGGTTCGCTGACGGGTGGTTCACTTGTAAAACAGGCCGGTTTGTTAAGCCGCGGCGCTGATATAAAGC
>JAKSQF010000131.1 GCA_024404235.1 Clostridia bacterium
GAACTGGGCGAAAAGCGGCACGATCTGCCCTTCACGCACGATGTAATTATTAAAAACATCATCCACAATACGGCTGATGTTTTCGTAAATTTCACGGTCCTTTACAAAGGCGTGGTCGTACTGGGTGGTCGAGGTAATGTCAAAATCATAACCGCGGGTACGGTAGTATTCGGTATAAATGCGGTTAAGGGTATATGAAATCTGCGCCAGAATATTGGCACGGATGGCGCTTTCCGGCCAAGTGGGGTAAATCTCGCTGGAAGCGACGTTTTTGATGTACTGTGTAAACGGCACCGTGACGTTTTCGGCATTAGCAGACGGGGCGCCCAAATGCACGGTAACGGTTTCTGGAATAACGGGGTACGGCATCAGTATCCCCCTTTCCGCTTCGGGATAAGTTCGATCGGCAGCAGCGATTCAACACCGGTATAAATTTCGATCATTCTTGTGGCCGATGCGTAATCGGGGTGATGCACCGTAACGGTATACTGCATACCGCTGTCCTGCGCCGTTGCCGCTTCCTGCGAAAGATCGGTATTCTTTGCAGGCAGTATAATACCTTCTGCTATGCCGGAGGAATTTGTTTTCAGGCGGTACAGCACCGTATCGTTTTCGGTGACAACCACCTCGGCATCACGCACGGGAAAAGCACCCCGTGCGGCAAAGGTCTGCACCCGCAAGGTGCCCTGCGGCAAAGCAGGTACGTCAGGCGGCGCTTCAGGTGGTGGTGCCGATGCTGTTGGTTCGGTCGGCGGCGGTGTCGCTTTTTTGGCATACGCCATTGCCTGCCGCTTGTATTTTTCCATCTGTTCGGGTGTGATTTCGGTCATAAAACAGCCTCCGTTTCAAGGTGATACATTCTATTCTATGCCGAAACGTTTAAGATGTGAAAAAGCACGGAGTAAAAAACTCCGTGCTTTTAAAATTTAGGATGCAATTGTCTGACACAAATCGTCGGCTTCCGATTCGTCGGTCGTTTTTAAATCCGGCTCGGCCGTACCGTTGTGAGAAAACTCCAACGCAGCAAACATCATTGTCAGCATCAACGTCGTCGGCAACGGTGCAAAAATGCCCGGATTGGTTTGAGAAATCAGCAAAACACCGATGAACGGCACCGCCATTAAAACGATCCACGTATGACGGATCTGCCAAAAGAAACGCACCCGCAGAATAAACTGGTACGCGTAAGCGATGACGCCGATGATACCCAACGAGGCGGCCACCTGAATGACGGCGTTGTGATAGAAGCAGATACTACCCTCCACCCCGAGGAAAATATCCTTATTCTTCATATTGGCAAGTCCATAGCCGAAGATCGGTTTTTTCGCAAAGTCACGCATTCCCTGAATGAAGAATTTGACCCGATCCTCCTGCGGGTTGATAAAATGCTTGCCGACACTGCCCAATCGACCGTTTTGCCCGATAAAGAGCATAAAGGTGGAAATGACCACCACGGCGGTCAGCGGAACCAGCAGGATAACGGCCAACCGGCGATAGTATTTTTTGCGGGTAGCGTCGGTTTTATAAACGCTGAAAAGGCAAAGCGCCAATTCGATCGTACCGAAAAGCAACGCACTGCGGGATGCACTGAACAGCATAACAATATAGATCAGCGGAATGCTGAGCAGGTGCCAGCGGGTGCGATGAACGAAATAGCAGGGCATCGGCAGACCGAACAACATTACCGTCGTACAGAAATTACGGTACGGGATTTCGGGCGGCTGAAAGGGACCGTCCCAGTTGCGGAAGTGTGCAACATAGTACTGCACGATCAAAAGCACCGCCAAAAAAGCCATTGCATAACCGATTTCCGCCATACGGCCGACAAAATCGTAATTTCGGCGAACAGACAACCGCGAGCACAGCAAAACGTACACCAAAAACGGTGCCAATCCAAGACCCAACATATAGTAAAAAGAAAGACCCGTAAAATACTCTTCTTTCGAGATGACACCAATACCGCCCGTCAACAAAACAATGCTGACTGCGGCGTATGCCCAAATGAATCTTCCCTTTACAAAGGGTTTACGGTAATAAATCAAATGAAAAAGAAGCGCCCCGAAGCCCAGGATGAGCAGCCAGCTGTATTTCAGCAAACCGTAATAATGCTCATACTGATCGGTCACCATTATGGCAACAAAAATCAACGGACACAATACTGCAAAAGTATCGTCCGAAAAGAGCAACAACAAAAGAATTTCCGCCGAAAACAGCATCAATCCGGGAACGGTGGCATGAAAAACCATACAAACGGCCGCCGCAATAAACTGGATGGCAATAAACCACCGACTGTCAATCAGAAGACCGATCGATTTTCGGCACTTTTCAAAAAGCATAAATAAGCCCCGATTCAAGTTAATATGTGAGCTGAATTATTATTCGATTTAGGTATTCTATCACAACAGACAATATAAGTCAAGCGTTTAACTGCTTACACTTTTCCCTGCCGTTTCATCAATGCAACCTTCAACACGGCGGCCTGCGTTTTGGCGTCCGTTATTTCACCGTTCAGCACCATTTCGGTCGCCGTTTCAAGCGGTATACGTTCCACCTCTAAAAATTCATCGGCATCCAAGTGCTGCTCGCCGAAAGAAAGTCCGACGGCAAGGAAAATCCAAATATGCTCGGCACAGTAGCCGGGCGACGGATACAGCTCGCCGAGAGAAATCCATTCCTCTGCCTTAGCACCCGTTTCCTCCAACAATTCCCGTTTGCCGCAGGAGAGCGGTTCTTCATCGGCGCTGTCCCGCTTACCGGCGGGAATTTCAAGCAATTCCTCCATGTACGGATAGCGAAATTGACGCACAAAAAGCAATTCGTCCTTGTCGGTCAAGGCGGCTACGCAAACGCCGCCGTTATGCTCAACCACCTCACGCAAGGCCTCCTTGCCGTTGGGCAGTAAAACGGTATCCCGACGCAGATTGATGATGCGGCCTTTATAAAGATATTCTTGTGATTGCGTTGTTTCCTTTAAATTCATAAATAAAACGTTCCTTTCATACTTATATATAACAACCCATAAAACGGAGTGGTATCAATGGAATGTGACGGTTACGATTACCTGATGACCAAACGAATGATCAATAATCTTTGTCAAAAGTACCCTTGTGTGCGGCAGTACCCCATTGGGCGAAGCTGCGGCGGGCGGGAAATTACGGCGTTGCAAATCGGGAAAGCAAGTGAATATGCCTTTTTCTGCGCCGCCGTTCACGGTAGCGAGCATATTACCACCGCCATTTTGCTGATGTTTTTGGAAGAACTGAGCCATGCAATTTATACCGACGGCGAAATTGCCGGATTTTCGGCACAGCGGGCGATGTTTGGGCGGGGCGTTATTTTTGTGCCGCGGGTCAATCCGGACGGATGCGAAATTTCCCTGCACGGCAGGGTGGCCGCCGGCGCGCTGGGTGCTACCGTTGCACGGCTTTGCGACAACGATTTTACCCATTGGCAGGCAAATCTGCGTGGTGTAGACATCAACCACAACTTTGCGGCAGGCTGGCAGGAATTACATAAACGGGAGCGCGAAGCCGGCATTATCGGTCCTGCGCCGACACGGTTTGGCGGTTACCGTCCCGAAAGCGAGCCGGAAACACAGGCTTTGGTCGAATTTTGCCGCACCCGCCCGATTCGTCACGTGGTGGCGCTTCACACCCAAGGTGAGGTGATTTACTGGACATACGGCAAGAAAAAACCGCCACGCAGTGAAAAAATGGTTGAAATTTTAGCAACTTCGAGCGGATATTTGCCGGATACACCTTCCGCCCTTGCCACGGGCGGCGGTTTTAAGGACTGGTTTATTGAGGAATTCAGTCGACCGGGGTTTACGATCGAGATGGGACACGGAAAAAATCCGCTGCCTTTTTCTGCGGCAGCGGAAATTTATGAAAGAACACGGGAAATGCTGATGCTTGCGGCCATTATGTAATTACTTAACGACCGTGAAATGGCGATTTTCCGCGTGGACGATATGGTCACAAACCGACAACGACGTATGGCGGTGGGTGATGAAGATGACCGTCTTCCCTTCCAAATTGCGGATGTTGGAAAGTACCGTTGTTTCGGTCGTTTCATCCAAAGCGGAGGTTGCCTCATCCAACAGCAGAATCGGGGTATCAAACAACAGCGCACGGGCGATGGAAATACGCTGGATCTGTCCTTCGGAAAGACCGGCGCCACGCTCGGAAACCACCGTATCCAAGCCATCCGGCAACGTTTCGATAAAGTCGTAAATGGCGGCCGCCTTTGCCGCTTCAATGATGCGCTCCTCGCTGACTTCGCTGTTGCACATCGTGATATTTTCACGAATGGTACCCGAAAGGATCATATTGCCCTGCGGCACGTAAGCAAATAAGCCGCGTGTGGCCGAGCTGACCGGAATATCATCGTTAACGGTGATACTGCCGCCCGCCGGCTCGTAAAGACCCAAAACGATTTTAAACAGCGTACTTTTTCCGCAACCCGATTCACCGGTTATTGCCGTAATTTCACCACGGGGAATATCAAAGGTGCAGTTACGCAGGATAACTTCCTTATCATAGGCAAAGGCCAAGTTTTTGATTGAGATCTTTTGGAAATCCCGACGCAGTTTTTCAAGTTCTTCATCCTCCGGTTGAGCCGGCTCGTCTTCGATGTTTTCAATATCCATCAAACGCTCGGCCGAGGCCATGGCGGAATAATACTGCGGCAACAATCCCGAAACGCTTTGCAACGGTGATCTTAACTGGGAAATCAGTTGCAGATAGGCCATTAAATCCCCATAGTGCAAACTGCCGCTTCCCAACTGGACGGCGCCCCAAACCAACACGCCGTAATAGCCGAGGTTGAAAAACGAGTTGAGTAAAACGTGAATGATGACCGAAACGAAATTTCGTTTGATCTTCATTTTCAGGTTTTGATCCATATACTCATTCAGCTTGCGCAGAATGGGTGCTTCACTGCGGAAGGACTTGATGACAACAATGTTGGCAAAGCCTTCCTGCATGAAGGAGCGTGCCTGCCCTTCGGTTTTTTGCACTTCCTTATGCATATATTTATACCGACGGCTGATTTTTCGGCCCGCCGCAGGAAAAGAAAATCCGACAACGCCGATGATCAGCGCCAGCCGCCAGTTCAATGTTGCCAACACGACAAAACCGACAATCAGGCGAACGACAATGGCAATTGCCCCCGGCAGGGTATTTGTCATAGCCGAAATGATCACATCCGCATCGGAGGTAAAGCGATTCAGCAGATCCCCCGAATGGTGGGACGAAATTTGCGGATACTTTTTGCGTACCAATGCCGAAAACATATAATTTCGCATGGAAATCGTCAACCGCCCGCTGACACGAACGGTGACTACCGACACAAGACCCGTGATAATAATATTAAACAGAGTCAGGGTAATTAAGGCAACGCCAAACCACAACAGTTTGTTATGATTGCTATGGTTATTCAGCACCTCTTTGGAAAACAGTGCCATTGCAACACCGATAATTGCAACAAGCGATTCCAAAACCGTA
>JAKSQF010000132.1 GCA_024404235.1 Clostridia bacterium
CAGAAGAATCAACTACTGATAAAGAAGTATAGTAAATGCCGTAGGCTTTTAATCACCCACACTCTTAAACTCCAATCAAATCAGGTGAAAAAATGTATCAAGTATCAACGTTACAAGCCCTGCTGCAAGGTTATACGAAAACGGTCGTTACCGTGGAAGAATTTTGCCAAAACGGTGAAATCGGCCTCGGCACGTTTGAAGACGTGAACGGTGAAATGATCATGTTGGACGGTAAGGTGTACCGTGCTTCCGACAGCGGCACGGTGGAAGAAATGAAACCGAATGCGGGCGTTCCGTTTGCCGTCAATAGCTATATGGATAATGCCGTGGCGTTTGAAATCGAAGCCGGCGGCTCTGTGGACGAACTGAAAAGACAGCTGAACACCGTTATTGACGAGGATTTCGGTCTGAACAGTATGTACGTTGTAAGGCTGGACGGCTTTTTTTCGTGCGTGCGGGCCCGCTCGGAAGAGGGTTACCGTTCCCACCATATTGCATTAAGCGAAATTTTGAAAAAGAATCAAAAGGATTTTATGTTTGAAAATACGCAGGGCAGTATTGTGGCGGTTTATTTTCCCGATTATATGGACGGCATCAACGCCGCTGGATGGCATTTTCACTATATTTCGGCTGACAGAAAAATCGGCGGTCACGTATATGACCTTTCTTATGAAAAACTTTCCTGCCTGAGAACAAAGCAGCAGAATATCCAAATTCAACTGCCGCGGGATATGGCGTTTGACACCTACGCTTTGAAAGAGGTGTCTCAAGAGGAAGTTAAAAAGGTAGAGCAATAATACGAAGAATCCACCGACCAATCGGGTAGGAATACTGATGATTCACAAACTTGCTGAAAAAACTGAGGAGTGCTACTATGAATAACGAAAAGGACAAAAAAATATGGTTGCAGTACGTCCTTTTTGTTTTGGGTTTGTTTGTGGCGTCAATGGGTGTGGCGTTTTCCGCCAAAGCCGGCTTGGGAACGTCGCCGGTATCGGCGATTCCTTTTTCGGTTTCTTTAGTCAATAAAACGCTGTCGTTCGGCGGTTGGCTCAATCTGTTAAGCGTGATACAAATAACCGTTCAGGTGGCGCTGCTGCGAAAAAAGTGTAAGCCGGTCGAAATTATCATTCAAACCGTGTTGGCGTTTGTGTACGGTTATATGACGAACTTTTCCTGCTATTTGATCAGCCCGATCACCGTCCGTACGTATCCGATGCAGTTTTTGATGATGCTGCTTGGGTGCTTGGTTTTGGCTTTCGGTATTTGGATCCAGCTAAAGGGTGGCGTTGCCATGCTCCCGGGCGAAGCAATGAACCGTGCCATCAGTCAGGTTACGCATAAAAAGTACGAGAATATCAAAATCTTTTTTGACGTGTTTTATATATCCGTTGCCGCCGCAATTTGTTTGATATTCACCGGTCACTTAAAGGGCGTGCGCGAGGGAAGTATCATAGCGGCATTTTTGGTCGGAACAATCATTAAGGGGCTTAATCGCATTTTTGCAAGGCACAACGGCAAACGATAAAAATAATCTCGACTTTATTTGAACGTTTTTTCAAGACGGAGGATATTGTAAATTGGAAGAAATACGAATGCTTAAAGCCGCAAAAATCAAATTCAGCAGTCAGCACTACAGTACTTCGTATATGATCGTTGATGAAAACGGCAAGATGCATAATCCGCCAAGACCGGATTCGGTTTGTGAAGAACTGACCGTAACGGAGGGTGAATTTGTGAAAGGATTTACCGTTGTCGGTGTTACGGATGAATATCTGCAACTGCAAAGTGATTTAGAATATATGGAATCGGGCGAAGGAACCCCTAAAACGCAGTTTTTGTGTAAAAAGGGTTATCGGTTGGATCTTCAAATGTGCGGTGTGTTTGACGCCGTTCATAAAATCTCCATCACCTATGTCATGATGGCGGAGTAGGAGAATCGTATGGATAAAGAAAATCAAAAAAGCGAGAAAGGGACGATTGGCGTAACCGGTGAAAAAGGCTTATCGCGTACCGCAATAACAGCCGGGCTTACGATCTTTATTCTGTATATTTCCCTTCATTTCGTTGGAATAGGCTGTCCGATCAAATTTATTACGGGAATTTCCTGTGCCGGTTGCGGGATGACGAGAGCGTGGCTTGCGCTGTTGCACTTTGATTTTTCAAGTGCTTTCTTCTTTCATCCGCTGTTTTTCCTGCCGCCGATTGCATTGATAGTCTTTTTTTTAAGAAAAAAGATGAATATGGCAATTTATACTTCAATTATGTTGACTTTTGCTGCGGTATTTATTATAATATACATAATAAGATTGGCTGATGCAAACGACCAAGCGGTTGTTTTTCATCCGCAGAATGGCTTGTTTTTCAGAATTTATAAGGCAATCTGTGGTTTGTTTTGGCATTAGCCGATGTTTATAATTTTAAGGGGGATGTATTTATGTTTTGTCCGAATTGTGGAAACCAGGCGCCGGATGGTGCAAATTGCTGCCCGAATTGCGGTAGCCGGTTGAATGCGCAGCCTAATTTTCAGCAGGCTGCAAACAATGTGTTTAATTCTGCTGAAAACGGTATTAAAGACGCTTTTAACGATGTCAGACAGTCGTTTTACGGCGCACCCAATCAGCCGGCACCCAGCGGTGGTGAAAAATTAGTCGATAACAGATCGTTGTTGGTTTACATCATTCTTACCATCATTACCTGCGGTATTTACAGTTACTATTTCATTTACAAAATGGCTCACGATGTAAATATTGCTTGTGAGGGCGACGGTGAAAAAACCTCCGGTTTGGTTGCGTTCATTGTTTTGTCCTTCATCACCTGCGGTATTTATTCGCTGTTTTGGCAGTATGGTCTTGGCAATCGCCTTGCCTCTAATGCACCGAGATACGGCATGCATTTCCAGGAAAACGGTACAACTGTTTTGCTGTGGGATATTTTCGGTTCCTTGCTTTGCGGTATCGGTTCGTTTGTTGCAATGAATATTCTGATTAAGAATTCCAACAAGATTTGCTACGCTTACAACCGTGCACACGGCTTCAGTGCATAATTGATTTTTTGAATTTAAAGACCTCTGTGCCTTTTCTGTCATGGAGGTCTTTTTCTTTGCAACTGCGTAAAGCAATGGTGTTATTAAATCGCAAATGATCGAAAGGGTGGCATGCCATGGCATCCGATAAGGCATATCTTGAATTTATTTTAGAACAGCTTTCCGAAGTGGAGGGCGTTTCTTACCGTGCAATGATGGGGGAGTATATCCTTTACTGTAACGGTAAAATATTCGGCGGTATTTACGACGACCGCCTGCTTGTAAAACCGGTAAAATCTGCTGTAGCGCTGTTGCCGAATGCCGTTTTCGAACAGCCGTATCCCGGCGGCAGGGAAATGCTGTTGGTCGACAACGTAGATGACCGAGCATTTCTCTCTCGGCTGGTTTGCGCAATGTATCCCGAATTACCGGCGGGTAAACCAAAACGAAAATAACAGGGGCGACAGAAAAAATGTATACGCATAAGGTACAGTATTATGAAACGGATAAAATGGGCATTACGCACCATTCTAACTATATCCGTTGGATGGAGGAGGCAAGGGTCGAATATCTTGCCGAACTCGGATTTGATTACGACAAACTGGAAGCGGCCGGTATCGTGTCACCGGTCTTGGCGGTCACCTGCAATTATAAAAAACCGACCCGTTTTCCGCAAAGCATTTCCGTCAAAACAAGCGTGGCGGCATTCAGCGGCGTTCGTTTGACGATCGCTTATGAAATGACCGACGAGGCGGGCGATACGGTCGCCACAGGCACCACATCCCATTGCTTCTTAAAGGAAAGCGGCCGCCCCATTCGTATGAAGAAGGACTATCCGGCATTATATGATGCGTTTTTCGGAGAACTGAAAAAGACCGAATCGGTTTGAGCTTATGAAAACAAAGTATTTTGAAATCAATAAAAACGGACATAACGTCCGCTGTAAGCTGTATGAAAACGGTGGTAATATCGAAAGGCTGATTTTGTTTTTCCACGGCTTTGCGGGTCATAAGGATAATAAGGTTGCCGAAAAATTTGCCGAGCGGGTGCTGTCTAAAAATAAAACCGCCGCCTTGCTGATTTTTAATTGGCCGGCGCACGGTGACGACGTTAAAAAGAAAATCGCACTTGGCGATTGCACCGAATATTTCCGTATCGTTTTGGATTACACACGGGAAACCTTCGGCACGGTCGAATTGGATGCCCTTGCTACCAGCTTCGGCGGATATATGGTGCTTTATTATATTGCTGCTTTCGGCAATCCGTTTGGGAAAATCGTTTTGCGGTGTCCGGCGGTCAATATGTACGAAATTCTGACCAAAACCATTATGGATAACGATGACTTTAAAAAACTTCAAAAGGGCAAAACCGCTTCGGTCGGGTTTGATCGAAAAATCGAGGTCGGCATTCCGTTTTTGGAGGATCTGAAAACTGCCGATATTTGGCAAAACAGCTACCTTGATTTTGCCGATGATATGCTGATCATCCACGGCACGGCCGATGAGGTGGTGCCGTTTGAGGTCGTCAACGCTTTTTCGGAGGATAACGTTATTGAGATGATTCCTGTAGCGGGCGCCGATCATCGCTTCCAGCATCCGCCTTTTACGGAAATTGCCACAAAAGCCGCCATAAACTTTTTCGGCCTGTCGTAAATTCGGCGGTCAACAAATCCTTTTGTTTCATAGTATGGAAAGACGGGTCTTCCCGAACATACAAAAAGGATTTGTTGAATTTGGTCTTAATTACAGCGCAGGGGTTGCTGATTCCCTTTGTCGGCACCTCGCTGGGCGCTTTATGTGTTTTCTTTCTGAAAAAGGGGATGAGCCGCGGGGTGCAAAATGCCCTCAACGGCTTTGCCGCAGGGGTGATGATCGCCGCCTCTGTCTGGAGTCTTTTAATTCCCGCCATTGAGCGGGTGCCGTGGGGCAGGCTTTCTTTTATTCCCGCCGCCGTCGGCCTTTTTATCGGGATGGCATTCCTTTTGCTGACCGATCGTTTCGAGCCGTTTGAAATCGACGACGGAATGCGCAAAACCAAACTGCTTGTCTTTGCGGTGATTTTGCATAACATACCCGAGGGAATGGCGGTCGGTGCCGTGCTGGCGGGGCTCTTAAGCGGCGATACCTCTGTTTCGGTGTCGGAAGCGCTCGCACTTTCGATCGGCATTGCCATTCAAAATTTGCCCGAGGGTGCAATCGTTTCCATGCCGGTCGCTTCCATGGGCAAAGGGCGGGGATTCTCCTGCTTTGTCGGGATTCTTTCCGGCGTGGTCGAGCCGCTTGCCGGCCTTTTGACCGTACTGCTTTCGGGTATTGCCGTGCCCGTTTTGCCGTATCTGCTCGGCTTTGCGGCGGGGGCAATGCTTTACGTCGCCGTGCGGGAACTGATTCCGGAATCCTGTGAAAACTCGCTGACCGGTACGGCGCTGTTTATGCTCGGCTTTAGTGTAACGATGATATTGGATGTAA
>JAKSQF010000133.1 GCA_024404235.1 Clostridia bacterium
AACGGTATTATTGTTGTTCAAAGTAAACTTACCGTCGAACAGAACACCGGCTTCAGAAACGTAGTTATAAGCCTTGATTGCAAGAACGTTGGCGCCGTTTTTCAAATACTTTTTAAGGTTAAGCGAAATGACGTTCGACCAGGAGTCGCCGCCGGCATCCCAGTTATTGATAACCTCTACCCCGTTGACATACAGTGCAAATTTATCGTCAACGGTGATTTGGAACGGTGCGTCCTTGACGCCGTCCTCCAAAGCGAAGTTATAACGGAAGTAACGATAGTTATCCTGTGCCTGATAGGGATCTTCGTTGTACCAGACCCATTTACCCTGCCATTGCGTTTTGCTGGCGGGTGCACCGGTTTGATAGAAGGTGACGCTGTCGACCTTGAAGGTACCTGCACCGCCGCCGATCAACAGTTCGGCCGTGGTACAGCTGGGCGCAACATAAGTTAATTCAAACGACTTTTGTGCCGGATTGATCGACACCTCGGCACGTTTATCCGTATATTCATTACCCTTGTAATCGTAAAAGCGCATCTGCACGACACCGGAAGCGGTGGCGGTCAAATCGCCCTTAACACAATAGGTATATTCGGTTTCGTGGAAATCGACCTTATGCTTGATATAGGAAGAGGTCGAATTTGACGTGAAAACGCCGACTGTAGTAACGTTGTTATCCGTCGTTTCACGTTTTGTGGTAAGATTGCCGCTTCCCGACACCTGCCAACCGGCAACGTTTCCGTTTTGATCGACGGCGTGGAAGTCGTTATAATCGACAACGGTATCAACGCCGTTATCGACCACGTTGAAGAAGATATCGTCCAACCAAATTTCGGCCGAGCCGTGGGTGACGGTAAACGAAAGGGTGGCATACGACGCGCGGGAATCCGGCACGGAACGGGTCATCATCTTGCGCCATTTACCCAGTTCGGCCGAGCCGTTGAGCGACAGCATTTCGCCGGAAATAGTCGTCAGGTTACCGTAAACGTCGTTATACAGCTGTTCGCCCTTTTCGTCGTACATAATTAAATCCAAGCGGATAGTGCAATCAGGCGAAGCGTTTTTCGAAGCAACGTAGGCCGAAAATTCGTAAATATAATTCTTATTGACCGAGAAACGAACCGGCGACTGAATGAAGACCTTTTCAAGATCATCGGTCTTTTTAACGTGAAGCGATCTTTTACCGGAATGGTAAACGGTATCGTCATAACCGATATCACTGCCCGTTTGATGAAGGGTTGACATATGCCAGTTTTCGGGCGCACCCGTCACATCGGAAATGTTTTCAAAATCAAGGTTGGGGTCTTCCGTGACCTCGGTCAGCGAAACGTCGTCAATTATAGCGATACATTCGCCGCCGGTCACCGAAAGGTGGACCTCCATAAAAGCGGCGTCGGAAGCCGTTTTTACGCTGTAAACAACGTTGCGCCAGCCCTCGCAATCGGCCGAAGCACGATAGGTCCAGGTGGCGTGAACAAATTCGGAAACACCCTGATGCTTTTCGACATTAGAGGTCGGCGCATTGGCCTGCGACACGATGGCAGAAGCACCGCTGCCGTCGGATTTTGTTTGACGGAAGACCATCGAAGTACCGGCAGTATAATCGCCTTCCATTTTGACCCAGTAGGAGAACTGATAGACGTGATCCGGCTTGACGGGCAACTGCATCGTCTTTAAGGTAGCATAGCCTGCCGCCGTTTTGTTGACGATTTTTGCGGCAACCGTGCCGTCGGAGCCTTCACGGACTTCATCGGTCGCCGAAAGACTGCCGTTATCGGTCGAGAAGTTCCAGTTTAAGATCATATCCTGATCGGCTTCAAAATCAAGGTTCGGATCGGTACCGTCCAGCTCGGTCAAGGTGAATTTTACGTTGTCGATATAAGCAGTACCGTAGCCGCCGTAGTTTCTAAGTCCAAATGCAATAAATTCAACATTTGCCGGAATGGTAACGGCGGTTTTGACCTCTACAAACCCGTCGGTTTTCTGATAAATGCCGGTGGTGGCAAAATCCAGCCAGTACCCTTCTGCACAGATAAAGGAAGAGAAGTTGACGCCGGCTGTTTCGTCCATTACCTCGGTAACGTTGATATCATACGAAACAATATAAACACGATTGGGTTCAACTTGGAAGAAATTACTTTGTGCATAGCAAGGGTTATCGTTTTTATTTTCGATTTTCAGCGCTTTACCGCTGACCGCCACTTCGTCCTGCACCGAAACGTTGCCGCTGAACGACCAATTTTCGGTACCGTTTGTAAAAGTACCGTTCTTTAAGATTGCATCGTCATCCTCACTGGGCTCGGTTTCCTTGACCGTAACGTCATCCCAATACGAGGTACCCGCCACGCCGTTGTGCATTAAGTCAACGCGCGCAGTTTTCGTATCGGCGGCAGTTTTGAAGGTGTATGTAACCGTTTCGTAAGCACCGTTTGCGGTATTCCAACGACCGGTCGAGGTCAGCAAACCGCCCGAGGGAGTGCCCTGTGCATTAAACGTATAAAGAAACGCATAGCACTGTGCGTTATTGCCGTCCTTTACGTTATCAATCTTTAATTTATAGGAAAGAATATAAGTTGTATCAGGTTTTACGTCGAACTGATTGCCCTGCAGATAGCTTTGTGCAGAGGCGGTCGGCAAAACCATTTTTACTGCTTTTTTACCTTCGGTCACGGGGTCGGCAACAATCGTAGCGGTGGCACCGCCGGAAAGGGACTTTTGCCAAGCGGCAAAGTCTTGCTCAAAACCGCCGTTCGCAAGCAGGTTATCTCCCTTTTCCACAGGCTTTTCATCCTGCACGGGCACGACCGAAACATTATCCCAATAAGACGTACCGGCAACGCCGTTATGCATTAAGTCGATACGAATGGTAGAGGTCGTGGCTTTGGTGGTAAATTCATACGAAACGGTTTCGTATTCACCGTTATTGGTATTCCAACGGCCACTTGAGTTGATCAAGCCGCCCGAAGCGCTGTTGCCGCTGAATTCGTAAAGCAATGCATAGCACTGCGCTCCGTTGCCGGCGCCCTTCGGTACAATTTTCAGCTGATAGGTCAGCAGGTATTTTGTGGACGGATCGACCGCAAACTGATTGCCCTGCAAATAGCCTTGATCCGATGCGGACGGTAAGGACATTTTTACGGCCTTTTCGCCGCTGGCTACTGCTTCATTCGTGACCGTAACGGTGGCTTTTCCGGAAATCGACTTGCTCCAATAGGCAAAATCTTCTTCAAAATCGCCGTTTGGAACGAGGTTGACCGCCTCGAAATTAAGCGGTGCCGCACGAAATGCTTTTTTCTTATTTAGTGTAACGCTGTCGATGCCGGCCGTACCCGTTTTGACAGAAAAACGCAGAGCAATATACCCCGCCTTTTCCGAGGTTACAAGCACAGAAGAATAATTACTCCAACCGTGATTGCCCGAAAGGGCGCAATCGGGCAGGATGCGCCAATCGTTTTCGGTCAAGGCGCCGTCTTTTGTATATTCAATATACCACACACTAAGTCCGGCGGATTTGCCGGTCAATTCAGCGGAGTAGTTCAATTCGTATTTTGTATTCGGTTCTACTTCTATCAACGAAGAAAGCGAGGTATCCATATTCCAAATACCGTCGGACGAGGACAAAGACGCATATTCATCGGGATGCGTTTTGGAGGTTGCCTGCTTCCATTCGCCGAAAGCACCGCTAACCGCAGAAGCCGTCCAACCCGTTAAGGCACCGTCTTCGGCAGTTTGTGAAAAATCGGCGTTTTCTATTTTGACCGAATTGCTGTCGGCCGAAACAGTTTGACTTAAAAACGGCAACGACGATAAAAGCATTGCCAAGCAGACGCAAATACACGTCATGCTTCTGCCGTATTTTTGCCAAACCTCCGTTTTCAACATACGTCCACCCTTTGCCATAATATCGACCTTTCTTTAATGACATCAAATACAAACCGCTTGAAAATAATGGGCATTTTTGTATTATTGCAACAATTAAATCATTTCTTGATTTAATTCGATATAATTATACAACATTTCCGATATTTTGTCAAGATTTCTTTCTATAATATACTGCTATCAATCAAAATTTCACCGGCAATCAAGGCAGCACCGTTGACAGCGGCGCTGTTATCCGACTTGGAAAAAATCACCTTTGCCTGCTGACCGAAAGCATATTTTTTATATTCACGCAAAAGCCCCTCTGTAATCAGACTGCCCGGCTCGTTAATTCGGCCATGCAGAATGACCACCTCGGGATCAAAAACGGTCGTGACGTTGACCAGCGTCCGTCCGTAGGCGGAAACGATTTTTTCAATATAAGCTTTGGCGGTCTCGTTCCCCGCCTTTGCCACATAGAGAATCCCCTCTAAATTGATGGGATCCTGCTCGTTCTTATTGTAAAGCAGTTGTGCAAACGTCGATTGCTCCTGATCGTCCAGTAATATTTCACCGATTTCGCCCGCTTCCCCGTGCGCACCGTTATAAATATTGCCGCCCACCAGCATTGCCATACCGATACCGAAATCTTCAACGGAAATCAGCAAAGCGTTTTGCACGTCGGCCAATTCCGCCGGATTGATAAAGGTTTCATACTTCAACGTGCAGTTAATATCGTGCTCGACTAAAACCGGCACTTGATACCGTTCTTCAAAAAGGCTTTTCAGATTAACGTTTTCCCAATTTTTAATGCGGTTGATTTTACGGGAAATGCCGTTTTCTTTGTCTACGAAGCCCTGCGTTGCAAATGAAATGATTTCGATTTTTCCGTTGACGGCGGCGATGAGCGAATCAATGACCGCCACCATTTTAGAAAGGATATGATCCTTTTCCATAACGGTATACGGTACGGTTTTACTGCTTTTGATACGACCCTTCAAATCGGTCAGTATAACCGAAAAGCTGCCGTTTCGTATACTGACGGCCACCATCAGTTTTTTGTTATCAATATCAAAAAGCTCTATTTTTCTGCCGGCCCCCGTACCTTGGCGATCACAGATATAAACGTAATCCTTTTGCACCAAGGCGTTGACGAGATTGGTCACGGTGCCCCAGCTTAATTTGGTGATTTCCTGCAGTTCTTTTTTGGAAATCGGGCCTTTGTCTTTAATGGCAGAAAGAATGGTACGCATATTATTCTGCCGCATTTGAATGTTACTGCCTTCCAAACTTTGCACATCCAATCATAGATAATCATTCTTACAAATGATTATACCACAAACCGCGTGCTTTTTCACTATTCTTTTGAATGTAATTTAAAGAAATTCAGGTTGCCGAATTATCGGCCGCATAAAGGGCCGCACCGACCATACCCTGCGTACCGTCCAACTGTGCCGGCCCTATATCTAACTTTTCACTCAGATCCGACAGCAAATACTTCGGCAACGCCTGTGCCCGTAACGCCCGCACCA
>JAKSQF010000134.1 GCA_024404235.1 Clostridia bacterium
CTTCGCCGACGTTGTAAACCACCTTGTCCGGCACCGAAAAGACCTTCATTTTAACAGGCTTCGGAACAAAAGTATACCCGTTTGCGGCGGCATACCGTTCTGCATAACTGCCCGCTTCACCGTAAATGGTAACGGGGCAATTATAGAACGCATAACCGCCGATAGTGGTGACGCTGTCCGGAATGGTAACGCTCGTCAGACTTGTGCAATTATCAAACACATAATCTTTAATTTCGGTAACGCCTTGTGGAATGACCAAATCGGTTACCAATTCACCGTTTAAGTACAGATTATGGGCATAATACAAGGGTTTGTAGCCAAACGAAATATTACACCACGCCGCCACATCAGTAATATATACCTCAGTCAGCCCCGTGCAACCGGAAAACGCATCATAGCCGATGGTGGTGACGCTTTCCGGAATGGTAATACTCGTCAAGCCCGTGCAATCCTCAAACGCAGAATTGCCGATGGTGGTGACGCTGTCCGGAATGGTAACACTCGTCAAACTTGTGCAATAGAAAAACGCATATTTCTTGATTTCGGTAACGCTTTGCGGAATGACCAAATCGGTTACCAATTCATCGTTTAGGTACAGATTATAGGCATAACGCAACGGATTGGCAGAATAACTGTCAAACGAAATATTACACCACGCTGCCACATCGTTGATATAAACTCCCGTCAAGCCCGTGCAATCTTCAAACGCATAATCGCCGATGGAGGTGACGCTGTCCGGTATGGTGATACTCGTCAAGTTGTAGCATTCATAAAACGCAGAACTACCGATGGTGGTGACGCTGTTACCGATGATGACACTTTTCACATTCGGACGGTAAGAAGAATCGGAAACATAAAACAAATCCTCCGGAATATTTTCAACGCTATCGCCGAAGCTGACGGTTATGCCAACCCCTGCCGTGCCGGCGTTATAGAAAACGCTTGAATAGGAACTAAAATCCGCAACCGCTTTGGCATTCCAGCTGATATCGGTCAATCCCGTGCAACCGGAAAACGCACCATCACCGATGGTGGTGACGCTGTCCGGAATGGTGATACTCGTCAATCCCGTGCAATCGTAAAACGCATGTTCCTTGATTTCGGTAACGCCTTGCGGAATGACCAGATCGGTTACCAATTCACCGTTTAAGTACAGATTATGGGCATACTCCAACGGATTGGAAGTAGTGAAATCAATATCATAAGCATTTCTATCAAAAGAAATACTACACCACGCTGCCACATCGGTGATATAAACGCCGGTCAAACCCGTGCAACCGTAAAACGCACGATAGCCGATGGTGGTGACGCTGTTGCCGATGGTGATACTCGTCAGGCCCGTGCAATCGTAAAACGCATAATCGCCGATGGTGGTAACGCTGTTGCCGATGGTGACACTCGTCAAGCCCGTGCAACCGTCAAACGCCTGTTCGCCGATGGTGGTGACGCTATCCGGTATGGTGATACTCGTCAAGCCCGTGCAGCCGCGAAACGCAGAATAGCCGATGGTGGTGACGCCGTTCTCGATTACCACCGTTTTCATCGTGTTGTAATATGACTGCCACGGAGCATTGGTGACATACACAGACGTATAGTTTCCTATATTTAAGCTGGAATAATCCGTCATTGTCCCTGTTCCGGAAATGGTGAGGGTAGCGGTCGAAGTATTATAACTCCAAGTAAGGTTATTCCCGCATTTTCCGGACGCTGCCGCACTTACCGAAAACATCCCCATCGGCAGTATGGCAAAAAGCAAAGCGGCACTCAGCAAAACAGCACAGATTTTTTTCATAATATCCTCCTGAAAACGATATATTTACGATTTTATCATACCACTTTGCGCCTGAAAAGTCAAACCTATGCCACGGACGACAAAATGGCCTTAAAACCGCCGAAAAACGGCATTTTTGCTTGACATAACCCCAATTTTTTACTATAATAAACGCATAAATAACTGTTCACGGGAGGAACGCTTTATGAACTTTTTTGAAGAACTGAAAACCTTTGATCCCGACGTTGCCGCCGCTTGTGACAGCGAGCTTGCACGTCAGCGCCACAATATTGAGCTGATCGCCAGCGAAAACATCGTTTCCAAGGCGGTTTTGCTTGCCGCCGGCGGGGTACTGACCAACAAGTACGCCGAAGGTTATCCGGGCAAGCGTTATTACGGCGGTTGCCAGTGCGTGGACGTGGTGGAGGAAATCGCCCGTGAGCGTGCCAAAAAATTATTCGGTGCCGAACACGCCAACGTTCAGCCCCACTGCGGTGCCAGCGCCAACTTGGCCGTCTTTTTTGCCCTGCTTCAGCCGGGCGATACCGTTATGGGTATGAATTTACAGCAGGGCGGTCACCTTTCGCACGGTTCGCCGGTCAATATTTCGGGTAAATATTTCAACGTTGTGCCCTACGGTGTGGACGACGTGACCGAACAGATTGACTATGACGAAATGCTGCGCATCGCCAAGGAATGCAAGCCGAAGCTGATCGTTGTAGGTGCCAGCGCCTATTCCCGCATTATCGACTTTGCCCGCTGCCGTGAGATCGCCGACGAGGTTGGCGCTTACTTAATGGTGGATATGGCACACATTGCAGGCCTTGTTGCCGCAGGGGTACATCCCTCGCCCGTGCCGTATGCCGATATCGTAACCACCACCACCCACAAAACCTTACGCGGCCCGCGCGGCGGCTTGATTTTGTGCCGTGAAGAATACGCAAAAGCCATTGACAAGGCCATTTTCCCCGGAACGCAGGGCGGCCCGTTGATGCACATCATCGCCGCAAAGGCAGTAGCACTCGGCGAAGCACTCACCCCCGAATTTAAGGAATACGGCAAGCAGATCGTTGTCAACGCAAAGGCCCTTTGCGACCGTCTGATGAACAACGGCATTGAAATCGTTTCGGGCGGCACCGACAACCACCTGATGCTGTTAAAACTGCTGAACGCAGGTATTACCGGCAAGGAGTTGGAGGCACGCCTTGACGCTGTTCACATCACCGCCAACAAGAACACCATCCCGAACGATCCGGCAAGTCCGTTTGTTACCACGGGTCTTCGCATCGGCACACCGGCCGTTACCACCCGCGGCTTCAAAGAGCCTGAAATGGCAATGATCGGTGACTGGATCGCCGACATCATCCACGATTACGAGGGCAACAAGGACCGTATTTCGGAAGAAGTACAAGCCCTGTGCGCCAAGTATCCGCTTTACTGATTTTCATTAACATTTCCCCGTGAACGGCAACCGCTTTTCACGGGGATTTTACAATAAGGGGTTTATATGATAGAGAAAAAAGAACTGTTGCGCACCGTAAAATTTGCGCTGTTTTCCGTTTCGGCGGGGATCATACAAATCGGCACGTTTACGTTACTGAACGAGCTGTTGCACCTGCCGTACTGGGTCAGTTACCTGATCGCCTTGGTGTTAAGCGTGCTGTGGAACTTTACGCTGAACCGCAAGTTCACCTTCAAAAGTGCCGCCAACGTACCGAAAGCAATGCTGCTTGTTTTTGCGTACTACCTTGTTTTCACGCCGACCACCACTTATTTGGAGCATTATTTGACCGACACCGTCCATTGGAACGAATACCTTGTGACCGTGATGAATATGCTGCTGAATTTTTTAACCGAATTTTTGTATCAGCGCTTTGTGGTCTTCCGCAATTCACTGGATACGAATGAGAAGTAAAAGAACATAAAAACAGCGTGCCTTTCCGTTTGGAAGGACACGCTGTTTTTTTATTTCTTCATCAAATCCGAAAGTTTTACGCCGTCTAGATAATTGTTGATAATACCGTGCAGTTCGGTCCACATCGGCAAAGTACGGCATTCACCGGCACGGTCGCAGGTTTCGGCGTTACATTCCAAGCAGGCCACCGGTGCCATATCGCCGTCGGTCAACTGCAAAATTTCGCCCACAGAATATTCCTGCGGCGCGCGGGTCAGCTTATAACCGCCGCCCTTTCCGTGAATACCCTCGACCAGCTTGCCCGAAACCAGCAACGGCATAATTTTTTCCATATATTTCGGCGAAATGCCCTGCCGCTCGGCGACCGATTTCATCGAAACGTAGTCGCTTTCGTTCTGCTCGGCCAAGTCGATCATCACACGCAGGGCGTACCGCCCACGGGTTGAAATCATCATTATGCTTCGCCCCCCGAACAACAGCCGTGCGCACAGTGTGAACAGTCGGAGAACTGACACGCATCGTACGCAATGCCGTTTTTATCGTAATAATCCTGCACGGCCTTTTTGATGGCCTCTTCCGCCAGTACCGAGCAATGGATTTTCTGCGGCGGCAGACCGTCCAGCGCTTCGACCACGGCCTTGTTGGTCAGCGCCAATGCTTCGGAAAGCGGTTTACCCTTGATCAGTTCGGTTGCGATCGAGCTGGAGGCAATGGCACTGCCACAGCCGAAGGTTTCAAACTTAACGTCGGTGATGACGTCCTGCTCAATTTTCAAATAGATTTTCATAATATCGCCGCAGACGGGGTTACCGACTTCGCCCACGCCGTCGGCATTTTCAATAACGCCGACGTTCCGCGGGTTGCGGAAATGATCCATTACTTTTTCACTGTATAAAGCCATTTTTACACCTCATTCCGCAAAAACGTGGGGACGTTTTCCGGTGGTCAGATCCCGCCAGAAGGGGGACATATTACGCAGATAGGTGACAACGTCGGTCACGGACGTTATCATTTCGTCGATTTCCGCTTCGGTCGTTTCTTCCGAAAGGCTTAACCGCAGGGAGCCGTGTGCGACCTCGTGCGGACGGCCGATGGCCAACAGCACGTGGCTGGGGTCAAGCGAGCCCGACGTACACGCCGAGCCGGAGGAGGCACAAATGCCCTTATCGTCCAGCAACAGCAGTAACGATTCGCCCTCGATCCCCTCAAAGCAGAAATTAACGTTGCCCGGCAGACGGTTTTTGCGGTCGCCGTTCAGCTCGGCATAAGGGATGCGGGAAAGTCCGTCGATCAGTTTTTCACGCAAAGCCGTTACCCGAGCGGCGTTTTGTTCCATATTTTCGCAGGCTTCGGTCAAAGCCGCCGCCATACCCATTACAGACGCCACGTTTTCGGTACCGGCACGGCGCCCACGCTCCTGCGCACCGCCGTGGATGACGATTTCCGGCAAAATGCCACGCTTGGCATACAGCACGCCAATGCCCTTTGGCCCGTGGAATTTATGTGCCGAAAGTGAAAGCATATCAATATTTTGTGCGACCGTGTCGATTTTCAAATGCCCTGCCGCCTGAACGGCATCGGTATGAAAGAGCACACCCTTTTTGCGTCAAACGGCCCCGATATCGTCAATGAGCTGTACGGTGCTGATTGCGTT
>JAKSQF010000135.1 GCA_024404235.1 Clostridia bacterium
GCTTATCTTGACTGCGTTGCAGTTTGCGGTTGAGCACCGTTGCCACGGGGAATTATGCCGATCTGCAAAATGGGCAGAACACGGTTTGTCTAGATTTATACCGCCCGCGCGGAACGATTTACGACTGCAACGGAAATCCCATAACCAACCGCACGACCGAGGTGCGTGCGGCCATCAGTCCCACAGCGACCAATCTTTCGATTTTAAAAGAGAATTTAAGTCCGGCGGCATTTCGGCAGATCGAAGAGCAATCGAAAAACGGCAAGCCCATCATCTGCACCCTGCCCGAGCGCATTTCTACCGACGGTATTCTTTGTTGTAAAACAAGTGCCGTTCATACCCCGCATCAGCCTGCCGTGCATCTGATCGGTACGCTAAACGCCGACGGTCACGGCATTTCGGGATTGGAATACGCCTTTGACAATCTGCTTTACAGTGAACCGACGCAGGCGTTTTTTCGGATAAACGGTGCGGGACAGGTGCTTGCCGGCGAGCCGATCGACGTTCAAAAAAGCACGAACCGAAACGCCGTTTACACCACGCTGGATCTATCGTTGCAAACCGCGGTGGAGCAGGCCATCGCCGATCTTGAATGCGGGGCAGTGCTGCTTTGCGACACAGAAGGAAACATCCGTGCCGCCGTCAGCCGACCGACCTTTGACAGCACCGATCTTTCCGCCACGGCGGAGCAGGAAAATGCGCCGCAAATGAATCGAATTCTGACGCCGTACAGTGTCGGCTCGGTTTTCAAGCCTTGTGTGGCCGCTGCGGGTTTAGAAGCCGACATTACCGACAAAACCTTTACTTGCAAAGGCTCGACCGTAATCGGCGGACGGGTTTTCGGCTGTCACGAAGCCGACGGACACGGCAAGCAGCATTTGGGCGATGCTTGACAAAATGCCTGCAACATTTACGTTTACCGCTATGCGTCGGCGATGGGTATCAAACCGATTCGGCAAATGGCGCAGGCTTTAAGTTTCGGCAGTGCCATCCGTTTGGGGGACGGTTATTTTTCCGGTCGGGGCAATCTGCCGCATGAAAGTGAATTGCAGGGGCAAGCGGCAATTTTTAATTTCAGCATCGGGCAAGGAACGTTACTGCTCTCCCCGCTTTCGATGTGCAATCTTTACAGCGCCATTGCACGGGACGGCAGTTACATCCTGCCGCATTTGGTGACCGGTTTCCGGCAAGGCGGGAGTGCCGAAAGGATCGAGCCCTCTGCCCCGACAAAAGCCTTTTCACCGCAGACCGCCGCCCGACTGCGAAAGGATTTGCGGCGGGTCGTGACCGACGGCACGGGAAAAACCGCCAAAGCCGAAAGCTGCACCGTTGCCGGCAAAACCGCCACCGCACAAACCGGCCGGTATGAAAACGGCAAAGAGATTACTGTCGGGTGGTTTTGCGGATTCTTTCCGGCAGACGATCCGCAATATGTCGGTGTTGTTACGGTTGAAAACGCAAACGGTACTGCGGCCGCCGCCCTTTTTGCCAAAATGGTTGACACCGTAATGAAAACAAAAAACGCAAGTCAACCTTGACAAGCGTTTTGGTATCGTTTATACTAATAGAAGTATCTGTAAACGGAGGAATTTACTATGGCCGAAACGACCTTTTTAACCTATAAAGGCAAACCGCTGGTTCGCAAGGGTAATGAAATCTTTTACGGTGATATGACCGAAAAGTACGTTGTCCGCTTTGAGATCCTTTCCGCCAAAAAAGACGGAAAGTTGGAAATTGCAGACAAGGTCAGCGTTCAGCTGATCAAGAACGACAGCGAAAAGCCGATTGCCGAACGTGTGGCAAAGGACAGCGAAAAGTCTTCCTTGTTTGACGCTTTGGATATCGGTTTCATTTGGTTAGACCGTGCGCTGAAGGATTAAGTCAAAGAGATAAAAATAAAGCCATCCGACGGATGGCTTTATTTTTTTATGCCCATTTTCACGGTCAGATCACCGAGGCTTTTATTATACTGTGCTTGTGTGATAGCACCGTTTTGCAGAAAAGTATCCAGCAGTTGCTTTTGCGACGCATACAAGTGCAGTTTCTTTTCTTCGGCCGAAAGACCTGATAAATCGGTATTGGTATCCATTTTCCACGCCCCTTTTCTCTATTATAGCCGATATTATTATTTTTTCAAGAAAAAACAATATTATCGTTCATAAAGTGATTGACACGTTGTACTAAATATGGTATCATTTATTTGTATATTTATGCTTATATAGTATATTTATTATAAAAGAAATGGGGAATTTTATGTTTGCCGAATTAAAAATGAATCCGACCTTTTCGGGCAAGGAAAATGCGGCCGTTCTGCAACAGCTTTGTGACCTTGGCGGAAAAATTGAAATTACCGAGCCCGGTGTTTATGATTTAGACCGTACCGTCTACCTTTCCTCGAATACCGAGCTGGTATTCGGCGAAGGAGTCATCATTCGCCGTGTGCCTTGCGAAGACAAGGACGTGCTGTGCGATTACGTTTTTGTCAACCGCGGCGCTTTTACCCATGAGTATGACGTGAATATCACCATTCGCGGCATGCACCTTTCCTGCAACGGATTGGAATCTCGCTATTTTGATGCACCCATTACGGGTTTGGTCGGTCAACTCTCCTTTTTCTACATCAAAAATCTTGCTATCTATGATTTTGAATGCACCGATTTATTGGCCGGCAGTTTCTGTATTCAGATCTGCACCTTTGAAAATGCAATCGTTGAAAACGTGCTGATTGAAGGCAAAAAGGACGGCATCCACTTTGGCCCCGGTGAGGGCTTTGTGGTACGCAACGGTCGATTCCGCACCTTTGACGATCCGATCGCATTGAACGCCCACGACTACGTGACCTCTAACCCGCAGTTGGGTTGGATCCGCAACGGTTTGATTGAAAACTGTGTTGATTTGGCCGATGACGATACCGTCGGTTTCTTTGCCCGCATTTTGGCAGGTTCTTGGGGCGATTGGACCGAAGGAATGATGATCCGCAATTCGGACAGCGTGGTTTCGGACGGCCGTATTTACCGTGCGTGTATGCGCCCCGACGGACAGGTTTATACCTCGGTGACACCGCCCACCCACAAAAGCGGTCACGCTATTTTGGACGGCATCGATTGGGCGATGGTGCAGGATGAAAACATCTGCTACAACTGCGGCTGTGAAAACGTGATTTTCCGTAACATCAGCCTGCAAAAGGAACGTGACGTTGCCTTCTCGATCCACTTTGACGATGACGATTGGTCGCACAGCTATTATCCGGGATCCGAGCCCCCCATCCAGCGCAACATCCGTTTTGAAAACGTTACGGTGGAAAACAAAATCAAATGCTTCCTCTTTACACGTACGGCTATGGATAACATTTATCTTGAAGACTGCGATCTTGCCGATACGAAAATCGGTGTGGATGTTTTGCCTTACGACGAAATGGAATACCCCGTGGCGCATTTAACGCTGAAAAACGTTTCGTGCGAACGTGAAGAAGTGGTTGAGAAAAACCCCGCTCACCCGGAAAAATATCCTGTTTGCGTTCAAAAATTATAATCGTTACCTCAGGTGATTTTTATGGATAAAATTATTCTTTCCCCGAACGGGGAAACAAGCACGTTGCAGGATGCCGTAACGCTTGCCCGAAAGAGCGGTGTAAAGCGCATTGTGGCGCGCCCCGGTTTATACTTTGATACTGCCGTAACGCTTGATGAAGCCGATAACGGACTAACCGTTGAGAGCGACGGCACCGGTGAGGCGGTCTTTTTCGGCAGTACCCGTGTAAGCGGATTTGAAAAGGACGAAGCGACCGGCTTTTTGAAAAAAAAGTTAGACTTTGCCGACGAAATTGATTTTCGGATGATTTCGGCCAACGGAAAGTATCTGCGCCGTGCCCGCTTCCCCCACGAAGGATATTTTCAGAATGAAAATCAGTGGGACGTACCGTGGATGAGTACCTTCGGCAACGGTTGGAAACGTCCGCCGACACACGAAGAACTGACCACGCTGATCTACAAGCCCGAAGATATTCCGGCCGATTTCAAATGCAAAAATGCCGAAATTATCATCTATCACGAATGGGATGAATCGTTTGTCGGCGTTTCGGCACAAGATAAAGAAAACCACACCTTTACCCTATCCGACGAATGCGGACATCCGGCAGGCTCGTGGAACAATCACCGCTACGTGATTTTCAACACCGCCGAAGGAATGCAGGCGCCGCTTGACTGGTATTTCGACAAGGAAGAAAAGACCCTTTACGTTTACCCGGACGAGGAAAGGACGGCCGACAACCTGATCGTGATGGTGCCGGTCACCCGCTCGGTGGTGACGATGAACGGTTGTAAGGATATCACCTTAAAGCATCTCAGTTTTGAAGGTTGCACAGCCGAATTAAAGCCTGCCGGCTTCGGTGCAGAGCGCACCCCCGGTGCGATTGACGGCAAGGACGTTGAAAATATCTTGTTAAATGACATTGACGTACGCAACAGCGGCGGTATGGGTGTTCGCCTGCGCGGACGCCACGTCCACGTGACCGACAGCAGCTTCCACCATTTGGGCAGTGGCGGCGTATGGCTTGGAATCAACGACGAATACCTCTACACGCCTTACGAAGAGCAGGAACGTGAAAGCAGTTCTTCGGTTGAAAACTGCGTTATTCACCACACGGGACTCGATTATTTTGCTTCGATCGGTGTTTTTGTACGCCACGCCAACGTTATCGGAAACCGTATTTACCACACGCCGTATATGGGCATCAACACCGGCGGCGACAACACCCGTACCGAACGCAACGTGATTTCGGACGTAATGTGTGAATTGAACGACGGTGCCGCCATTTACACCATCGGTTACAAAAACGGCCTTGTACGGGACAATATCATCTATGATATCCACCGCAGTGCGCATCAATTCAGTATGAAATTGGCCATTTATCTGGACGAGCACAGTGAAAACTGGGTGGTAGAACGCAATTTGATTTACGATTGCGATTATCCGTTCCAGTTCCACATGAACTTCCCCCATAACACCATGCGGGACAACACCTGCATCAACGAAAACGGTGAGTTACACGTGCTTTGCACCCGCAGTAAAGGTTTGATTTTTGAAAACAACATTTTCAAAGCCAAAAGCGGTGTTTGGTTCAATGTGACAGACGGCGCTGTTTCTTCGATGGAAAACAATGTTTTCCGCCTGAAAAGCGGCGAGATTTTACAGAACAATCAGGAAATGAGCGGTGCGTTGATCGATACCACACCCGTCAATCTTTCCGACAGCAATCTTGTTTCGATTATGAATTAACGGTAATCAGAAAGGATCATAAACTA
>JAKSQF010000136.1 GCA_024404235.1 Clostridia bacterium
TATAGAATTCAGACATTTCAAATTCCTCCTTTATGGATCAACCGGGCGGCCACGCAAGAAAACGCTTGGCCAATAGGTGATAATGCAGATGTCCAACGGTCTGGCCGCCATCCTCACCGCAGTTGTTGACAACACGGAAGCCTTTTTCAAGACCTTCCTGCGCGGCAATTTTGGCAACGGCCTCAAAAATCTTGGCAACGTAAACGCTGTTTTCGGCCGTGATTTCTGCTGCGGATTTGATGTGAATTTTCGGTACGATTACAACATGAAGCGGTGCCTGCGGATCAATATCGTTAAAGGCATAAACATAATCGTCTTCGTACACCTTGGTGCTGGGGATTTTACCTGCAATGATTTTGCAAAACAAACAATCTTCCATTGTAACGCCTCCCTTTATAAAAATATTTTTACTTCAACTGTGCTTTGACCAATTCGATTACGGCATTCAATGCTGTCTGCGCCTTGTCGGTTTCTTTACCGCCGGCCATGGCGCTGTCGGGTTTACCGCCACCGTTACCACCTGCCAACTTTGCTACTTCACGAACAAGGTTGCCGGCGTGTGCACCGTGGGCGATGGCGTCTTTGCCACAGCAGGCACAGAAGGTCAATTTGGCACCGTTGACTGCGGCAAATACTGCAACAACATCGGCATTTTCGGCCTTGACGGTATCGGTCATTTTACGTAATTCGTCCGGTTGAACGTCATTCAAAAGAGCAGTGGCAACACGAACTTCGCCGACAGTTACGGCACCCGAAAGAATATCATCGGTTTTGCCGGCGGCCAATATCGCATTCTACCAAACGGGCATTTTCTTTCAACTGCGTGCTGACCTGTGCAGCTTTTGTGGCAATATCCTCAATGTTACCGGCCTTTAATGCAGCGGCCGTGTCGGTCATAACGGTTTTATAGTGGTCTAAAAGGGCAAGGGTATTGAATCCGGTTACGGCCTCGATACGGCGAACGCCTGCGGCAACACCGTTTTCGGAAATGATACGGAACAAACCGATTTTTCCGGCGTTGCTTACGTGCGTACCACCGCAGAATTCAACCGAATAATCGCCTGCGGTAACAACACGAACGACCTTGCCGTATTTTTCACCGAACAAAGCCATGGCGCCCAATTTTTTAGCTTCTTCAATTGCCATTTCCTTGGAATGTACGTTGCAGGCAGAAAGAACAGCTTCGTTGACAAAGGTTTCAACGGCTTGCAACTCATCGGCAGAAAGGGCAGAGAAGTGGGTGAAGTCAAAACGGACAGTCTTTTCATTGACCAACTGTCCGGCTTGTTCAACGTGGGTGCCAAGTACTTTACGCAAACCTGCTTGCAACAGGTGAGCGGCCGTATGGTTGCGGCGAATAGCTTCACGACGGGCAACGTTGATTTCAGCCGTTACAACATCACCGACCGAAAGGGTACCGTCAGCAGTACCGCTGTGGGTAAAGATGCCGGCTGCGGTTTTTTGTGTATCCTTTACGGCAAAGGTCGTACCGGCCTTGCAAATTGTACCGGTGTCACCGACCTGACCGCCGCTTTCGGCGTAGAACGGGGTTTTGTCAAGAACCAAAACAGCATTTTGTCCGGCAGAAATGCTTGCAACGTGTTCACCTTCACAGACAATATCCAAAATTTTGGCTTCACAAGTATTTTCGGTGTAGCCTGCAAATACGGTTTTTTCAATGCCGTCAAAGGAAATGCCGTCGCTCTTCCAGCTTTCACCGTCCGAAGCCTTGCGGGAGGAACGAGCCAGTTCACGCTGCTCCTGCATTCTCTTTTGGAAGGTTTCTTCGTCGACCGTCATCCCTTTTTCGGCCAAAATGTCGCGGGTAAGGTCAAACGGGAAACCGTAGGTGTCATACAAACGGAAAGCATCGTCACCCGAAAGGGTACCGCCGTTTTTGGTCAAATCGTTCAGGATGGCAAGACCTTGGTCGATCGTCTTCGAGAAGTTGGCTTCTTCATTGGCAATGACCTTTTTGATCATATCCTGCTTTTCAATCAGTTCCGGATATCCGGGGCCGTTTTCGCGGATAACTACATCGCACATTTCGGTCATAAATGCACGGTTGATGCCGATTAACTTTCCGTGGCGAACTGCACGGCGGATAATACGGCGCAGAACGTATCCGCGACCTTCGTTAGAAGGAATAATACCGTCGCTGATCATGAAAGTAGCAGCACGGGCGTGGTCGGTGATGGCCCGGATGGAAATGTCGGTTTCCTTATCAGCACCGTAGGTTTTGCCGGAAATGGCGCAAACCTGATTCAGTATGTTGCGAACGGTATCGACCTCGAACATATTATCGACGCCCTGCATCACGCAGGCAAGACGTTCCAGACCCATACCGGTATCAATGTTTTTGTGTTCCAGTTCGGTGTAGGTGCCGTCACCCATATTGTTGAACTGCGAAAATACGTTGTTCCAAATTTCCATATAGCGGTCGCAGTCACAACCCGGCTTACAGTCGGGGGAGCCACAGCCGTATTTTTCGCCGCGGTCAAAATAGATTTCACTGCACGGGCCGCACGGACCGGTGCCGTGTTCCCAGAAGTTGTCTTCTTTGCCCAAACGGACGATATGTTCTTCCGGTACACCGATGACGTCACGCCACAAAGCATAGGCTTCGTCATCATCTTCGTAAACCGACGGCCACAGTAAATCCTTCGGAATTTCCAATACTTCGGTCAGGAATTCCCAAGCCCACGGAATAGCCTCGTTCTTGAAATAATCGCCGAACGAGAAATTACCCAGCATTTCAAAATAAGTGCCGTGACGGGCGGTATGGCCCACACGCTCCAAATCGGGGGTACGAATACATTTTTGACAAGTGGTGACCCGCTTGCTCGGCGGAGTGATTTCGCCGGTGAAGTATTTTTTCATCGGCGCCATACCGGAGTTGATGAGCAACAACGATTTATCGTTGTTGGGCACCAAAGAAAAACTCGGCAGGCGTAAATGTCCTTTCGATTCAAAGAAAGAAAGATACTTTTCGCGCAGATCGTTTAATGAAGTCCATTCCATTACAGTCAACATCCCTTTATAATATAAGTATACACATACAAAGACATTATAGTATTTTAGAAATGGTTTGTCAATTCCTAAACGGCAGAAAATATCAAAAACGGGATAATGTTTTCTTGAAAAAATAATTGAAAACGGCAATTCGGTTTGATATAATAAGAACAATCTAATAAAAGTTGGGTTGATTTTATGAAAAACTGTAAAGCAATACTTTCTTTATGGATGGCGGTGGTAGTAATGGTTTTCGGAAGTGCCTGCAAAAGCGGAAAAGAATCAAACGAAAAAAAGATTACCGAGCTGACAGTCGGTGAAAACGAGCTTGTTTTGTACGTTGCAACAAGCGGTAACGATCAGAACGACGGCACTTTTCAAAAGCCGTTTGCAACCGTTGAAGCGGCAAGAAATGCCGTGCGTACATTGGATAAAAGTCAATACAAAAAAATCACGGTCGCCATTGAACCGGGCGATTACCGTGTGAAATCGCTACAGTTCACATCAGAAGACAGCGGTACAGCCGAGTGCTGTGTTGTGTACGGCAGTTACTGGGACGAGCCGGCCGTTATCAACGGCGGCGTTACGATTCGCCCGAGCGATTTTTCCGAAGTGACCGATAAAGCGATGAAAAGCCGCCTGCAAAAATCGGCGCAAAGCCAAGTGGTGTGCACTGATCTGAAGAAGCTTGGTCTTACCGAAAAGGATTGGGGCAAGTTGTATGCAATCGGCACCTATTCCACAGCCGATAAATACGACGGCGATTACGTGGGCGACCTGTACTGCGAACTGTTTGTCAACGATCAGCGTATGACAATGGCCCGCTACCCGAACGGCGATGAATGGTTGTATTCGGGCGAGGTGCTGGAGTGGGGTGAAGCCGGCGAACTGAACCACGATAACGTACCCGGTTGGGACGAACTGCGCAACCCGAAGCCGGACGTTTACGAGGTGGATGAAGAACTGGTCGATCGCATTTCCAAATGGGCGACGCTTGACGACGTTTGGATGTTCGGTTATCCCGGCCAGGATTGGGCGGACGCCTCTTCACCGATCGGCTCCTTTGATGCCGAAGCAATGACCCTTTCACCGAAATTCGTCAGCCGATATGAAGCCAAAGGCTATGCACCGTATTATTTCTACAACGTTTTTGAAGAACTGGATGCACCGGGTGAATGGTACCTCGACCGCAAAAACGGGGTACTGTATATGTATAAACCCGAAAATATGAAAGAAGCCGTAATCGACCTTTCTTTGACAACCGAGGCGGTCATTTCCTGCGAAGAAACCAATTATATCACCTTTGAAAATTTGACCGTTAAGGGCACCCGCGGTCGCGGAATGTCACTCGTCGGTGACAACAACACCGTTAAGGGATGCACGGTCAAAAACACGGCCGACCTCGGCATATATATCGAAGGTCTGAAAAGCCGTGTCACCGAATGTGAAGTCTGTCATACCGGTAAGGGCGGCGTGGAACTGCTTGGCGGTAACGGTATCACACTTGATCCGGGCGAGGACGTCTGCGATAACTGTTATATCCACGATTGGGCGGAAATTTATCAAACCTATCAGGCGGCTGTCCGTCTGCGTGGCGTGGGGAATACCTGCTCGCACAACGAAATGAAAAATGCCCCGCATTTGGCGGTTGTATGGTACGGTAATAACCACGTGATCGAGTATAACGATATTTCCAACGTCTGCCGTCTTTCGGACGATGCCGGCGCCCTTTATGCCGGCAAAAGCTGGGTTAATTACGGGAACGAAATTCGCTATAACTATATTCACGATATCGGTTCGGAAGCGCATAGCCCCAGTGCCATTTATTTGGACGATGCCGAATCGGGTCATACGGTTTACGGCAACGTGCTTGTCAATATTCCGGCCAATGCACTGTTTTTGGGCGGCGGTCGTGATTTGGACGTGCGCAATAACGTTATCATCAACGCAGGTCAGGCAATCTCTTATGACCAGCGCGCGATTGACGGCTTCTTGGGAGATTGGTTCACCGGCTCCAAGAAAGACGCCGTAATGTGGCAAACGCTGAAAAATACGCCGTATACGGAAGGAAAATGGAAAGAACTTTTCCCGCAGATGCAGAAATTCAATTTGGATTATAATGCGGTAGACGATCCGAATTTCCCACCCAATCCGGCAGGCAGTGTCGTAACCGAAAATCTGATCATTGACGATGATTTGAATATCGGTATGATTTCACCGAAGGTGGAACAGTTCAGCCGTGTTGCCGATAACCCGATCTACACAAGCGAGTTTTTGACGGATCTGTT
>JAKSQF010000137.1 GCA_024404235.1 Clostridia bacterium
CAGCCTTACAGCTACCCAAGCGCTCCATAACAGAACCGACGTATTCCTCCGGCACTTCGATCATCAACAACTCGATCGGCTCCAACAGTTTGCCGTTTTCGTCGTGCTTGTAGATAACGGTCGGCGGAGATACTTGGAATTCATAACCCTGACGGCGCATTGTTTCAATCAAAATGGAAAGGTGCAATTCACCGCGGCCGGAAACCTTGAAGGTATCGGTGCTGTCGGTTTCTTCCACACGTAGGCTGACGTTGGTCATGACCTCTTTCATCAAACGGTCACGCAGATTGCGGGAGGTAACGAATTTACCGTCCTGACCGGCGAAGGGTGAATTATTGACCATAAAGTTCATAGAAAGGGTCGGCTCGTCGATCTTGACAAAGGGCATCGGATCAATGCAGTTCGGATCGCAGGCCGTTTCGCCGATTTCAAGGTTGGCAATGCCCGAAACCTCGATGATATCACCGATCGTGGCACTTTCGACTTCGACACGTTTTAGGCCGCTTTGCATAAAGATTTTACCGATCTTAACGTTAGAGTTGGTGCCGTCCTTATGGCAAAGTGCCAAGGACTGACCGACACGGACCGTGCCGCGTTCCACACGGCCGACACCGATGCGGCCGAGGTAGTCGTCATATTCGATATTGGAGAACAAAATCTGCAACGGAGCATCCGCATCGCCCTCGGGCGGAGCGATTTCCTTGACGATTTCCTCAAAAATCGGCTGCATATTTTCGCCCTTTACATCGGGTGAGTAAGAAGCGTAACCGTCACGGGCGGAAGCGAATACGACCGGGAATTCGATTTGATCGTCATCCGCACCCAATTCGATAAACAAATCCAATACCTCGTCCACCACTTCGTGCGGGCGTGCCATCGGGCGGTCGATTTTATTGATGATGACAACGGCACGTTTGCCGAGAGATAACGCCTTTTTCAGTACGAAACGTGTCTGCGGCATACAACCCTCAAACGCATCAACCAACAGCAGAACACCGTCCACCATTTGAAGGATACGCTCGACCTCGCCGCCGAAATCAGCGTGTCCGGGCGTGTCGATGATATTGATTTTCGTATCCTTATACATTACGCTGGTGTTTTTAGAAAGAATGGTGATGCCGCGCTCCCGTTCGAGATCGTTCGAGTCCATCACGCGTTCGTTTACCGTTTCATTTGCACGGAAGGTGCCGCTTTGCTTTAACAACTGGTCAACCAAGGTGGTTTTACCGTGGTCAACGTGAGCGATAATCGCAACGTTCCGCAAATTTTCCCGCTTAACCAAAGCCATAAAATACTACTTCCCTTTTTAGAATCTTAACTGATTTATTATAATCCAAATCCCCTTGCTTGTCAAATCAAAACGGCGAAAAAAGTATATTTTTGCGTTTTTTAACGCCCTTTTTATATTTAGGGTTGCAAGTTGTCGAAAAATTTGATATAATTAGTACCCGAAAATATCAGAAATGAAAAGAGTTGTTATTTATGGCTGCCGGCTTCAGAAGAAGTTTTTTCGGTTTTAACAGCGAAGACGTTATGGATTATATCACCACCATGCAAAAAAAGCAGGCCGGTGAAGTGGAAAAGCTCAATCAGAAAATCACTTCTTTAAATGAAAATATCACCACAATGCAGGATGAAAATACTGCCCTGCAGGCCGAACGTGACGGACTTGCCGAACAGATCCAGGCTTTTCACGAAAAGTTTGAGGAAATTGAGCGGTTGGCACAGAACATCGGTAAGCTGTATTTGGTAGCACAGAACAGCTCGAAAGCCATTATGGAAAACACCACCGAAAGCCGTCAATTGGCGCAGGCCGAAATCGACCGTAATTTGAATTCTATCGTCCAAACCCAAAAGGAAATGGAAAGTGTCAAGAAGGAAATGCAGGAAATGTCGGCTCATTTTTCCAATGAAATGGAGCGGTTAAATGCTTCCCTTCGTAAAACGCGTGAAAAGATCGCCGACAAGGCTACCGACAGCGAATACCAAAGCAACCAGTTTGCACAGGTTTTGGAGATGTTGGATTGATTCCAAATTCCGTCAAACAGCCCTAAACATACGAAACCCGTCAAAGGAAAAACCTTTGACGGGTTTATTATTTATAGGTCGGCGTATCCTCAGTTGCAGTAAAATTTATCGTGCTTGCGAAATGTCGGCAGAATCGAGCATTTCAATCACACCGTCTTCGCTCAAAGTGATTTTCTCAAAGTGTGCTATGTCAAGCTCTTCTGAAACGAAAGATTTCAATTTTCCGCCCGTTTCGATCAAATTCTTACTGATTTCGAAAACAACGTCATCAATAACAATTACAGCGGAACCGTAATCATCAATTTTTCCGTTCAACGCATTCTTTTTCAGGTATTCTTCAGCCTGTTGCCGATGATCAAAGGCAATAGCGATTTGCGTTTTGACATACCAGCCTTCCCCGTTATACCATTGTGTTGTGTTTCCGATCAGTATTGCGGCGTAACGATAACTTTTGTCGTTTTGCAATACCTTGATAACCGCATCGCTTAAAGCAGGTGTTTCGGCAGAAACGATGACTTCACTCATATCGCTTTGTTTTGCATCTTGATCGACAAAAAAGCTATAACGAATATAGTCACCGTTTTCAAGATATGTTGCAGAGTCAAAAGTTGCAATGCCGGCATCGTACATATAAGATACCGAACAGTCAAACGGCTTAAGTGAATTCTCAGCAAGCAACACTATTTCAGTATAGCCGATGCCATAAGGTAAATCGGCATTTACCTCATTAACATAAATTCTGTATTTCGGCGTTTCGACATTTACCACACGGGCACCGTCGTCATAGGTAAAGTAGTCGACGGTGGCATCCAGTCCGGAAGCGGTAGTGGTATAACTCGAAAACCGTGTCATATCATAACCTTCGTACTTGGTATAAACCAATTTTTCGTTTTGATAATACTGTATTTCTTTGGTTTTATGTTCCTGCCCTGCCTTTTCTTTAATTGTATAATCCTTACCGTTGAAATCAGGATTTAAAGAAAAGTCAATGTTTTTTATATCCTCAAATACAGTATTGATTGAAAGCGTTTTTAACTGTTGAACAATATCCATGCACTTTTCATTTTGAATGATTTTGATGCCGTTTTTGTCTTCTTTTACGGTACCATTTTGCTTAGCCGTGCATGCGACAAGGGTCATAAAAACAAATGCTGCCAGAAAGATGGAAATAATCTTTTTCATAAAAAATACCTCCGTTCAAAAGAAACAAATTTTACTGATTTGCAATGATTTCCGTTAATTTTCCGACATAATATGCTGATTAGAAAATGCGTGACAATGCAACCGCGAGGATAAACAAACCGAATGCCGTGCGGTAGATGGCAAAGCACTTAAAACTGCCTTTTTTCAAGAAGCTCATTAAGAAGCAAATTACCAACACCCCAAGGCTCGATTGGTAACGAAAGGATTTGTTCCTTTCGGTGAGTTTTTGTTATTTCATTTCTACGAGTACAGCGTCTTTAACGTCAAAGTAATCATCGGTATTACTGCTTAATCCGCTTGCCCTCCAAGCCTGTTCAAAGGAAATATCCGGCAAATTGCTGAGATACACATAGACGGAATCGCCTGCTGCATTATTCAGCCTGCCTTTAATTTCAAGACGATATTGATAGGAAATATCATCACAGGTAAAGGTGCCATCGGTCATTTCACAATAGGTTTTCATATTTCCCTTGACCGCTTTCTTGACCTTTGTATTATGGTAACAGCCAATCAAGGCGAAAAACAAACCGAAAACGAGTAATAGCGATAAAAGTCTTTTCAACGTTTTCACCGTCCTCAATCAGAAAACTCGTGTCAATGCAACGATCATAATCAAGGCGCCGAATGCCATACGGTAGATAGCAAAGCACTTAAAGCTTCCTTTTTTCAAGAAGCCCATTAAGAAGTGAATTACCAACATACCAACGGCAAAGCTGGCAAGAATACCGGCGACCAATGCCGCCGAAAAATGAAATCCGTCCAACAGTTTCACAAGAACCCCGCCGGCGATGATCGGTGCAGAAAGCAGGAACGAATACCGTGCCGCACTTTCACGCTCAACCCCGAATGCACGGGCGGTCGTCATGGTAATGCCCGAACGGGAGGTTCCCGGAAATGCCGCTGCCAGTGCTTGAGAAATGCCGATCAAAAAGCCCTGCTTAAAGGTCAGTCGATCGAGTTTGACCGTTGATTTAGCACGCTTATCCACTATGTAAAGGACAATACCCAACGCAATCAACGCCACGGCAATGACGATCATATTGCCATTGGGGTACGGCGCGAAGAGCTTACCGACACCTTTTTCCAACAGAATCCCAAGCACGCCCGCCGGAACAGTAGCAACAACGAGATACCAAAAAATTCTGCCCTCGGTCGATTTTTCTTTTTTAGCCACGATTTTGTATCCACCGCAGATCAGGTTGATCCAATCCTTGAAGAAGTAGATCAAAATTGCCAAAAGCGTACCGGCGTGCAATGCCAAATCGTAGTCGTCCACGCTCATATTCCAATGGAACAGCCACGGGAATATTTCCAAGTGTGCCGAGCTTGAAACCGGCAAAAACTCGGTCAAGCCCTGCACGGCGCCTAAAAACAATGCAATCCAAATGGTCATGGGAAGCCTCCTTATCGCTTGCCGACAAGTTCTTTATAAAGGCGAATATAGGCATTCGCCGAAGCTGACCAACTGTTATTGCAGGCCATTGCACGTTTGCACAAAACCTGCCAACCGGCCTTGTCGCTGTAACCGGTTAAAGCACGCCAAACGGTATTTTGCATATCGTGTGCGTTATAGGTAGCAAAGGTAAAGCCGTTGCCTTCCCCATCGCCGCTGTCCTGAATGGTATCATTAAGTCCGCCCGTCTGCCGCACGATCGGAATGGTGCCGTAACGAAGGGCTACCATCTGTGCCAAACCGCAGGGCTCACTTTTACTGGGCATCAAAAACAGGTCTGCACCGGCATAAATGCGGTGTGCCAAGCGCTGATCAAACCCTAATTTTAAGCCGACCTTTTCGGGATATTTGGCCGCCATTTCGTGGAAGAACATTTCGTACTCCCATTCGCCCGAGCCCAAAATAGCAAACTGAACGTCGGCCTGCAACAGTTCTTCGAAAACGTGCTTTACAAGGTCGATACCCTTATGCGCAACCAAGCGGGAAACCATGCCGATAATCGGAACGTCCTTGCGTTCGGGC
>JAKSQF010000138.1 GCA_024404235.1 Clostridia bacterium
TCCGATAGGCTTTCCGGTTCTTTATACTTTATCTCCGGCTTACGGCGTAAAACCCCCAAGCCCGAGCACGGAACGTCACAAATCACCCGATCAAAGGTTTTTAAGTCTTCATCAAAAGCGGTCGCATCTCCTGCCGAGGCGGTAATACAACTGAAGCCCAAACGGTTAGCGCCGGCGGCAATCAAATTTGCCCGCTTTTCGTATAAATCAAACGACAATATTTCGCCCTTATTCTGCATCAGCATCGCCGCCGCAAAGCTTTTTCCACCGGGAGCCGCACACAAATCAAGCACACGCTCACCCGATTGCGGAGAAAGTGCCGCAACACTGCGTTGGCAGGCAAGGTCTTCCACAAAAAACAAGCCTTCATGATAACAAGTGCAGTTTTTGATGTCAATGCCGCCCTGTACCTGCAAAGCAAATTTATCCGAAGTCGGAACGGCGGTAATTTTTTCGTCCGCCAACCTTTTTATCAGTTCCTCGGCGGTGATTCGCAGGGTGTTGACCCGCAGAAAAACCGGCGGTGCTATTAAAGAATTTTCGAGAAATCCAACGGCATTTTCGACACCGTAATCGGCAATTAAGCTGTCAACGATCCATTCTGGACACGAATATCGCACCGAAACGGAAGTTTTTGAATCGTCCTGCGGCAATGCGGCTGGTTTTCGCAAATACGAGCGCAAAACCGCATTGACAAAGGCAGCGTTATAGCGTTCTTTCGAGGATTTGACCAGCTTGACCGTTTCATTCACGGCGGCACTTTCTGGCACGCGTTCCATATAAAGCAACTGGTACAACGCACAGCGCAATGCGTTTTTCGTAAACGGCTGCACCTTGCGAATTCCTTGCTTAATATACTGATTCAACAGATAATCCAATGTCAGACGACGGTCTAAAACACCGTAAACCAAGGCGGTTAAAAATGAACGGTCAACGGCCGACAAATCGTTTTCACGCAGTGTGCGATCCAAAACAATATTAGAATATCCGCCGTCCTGTTCGATGCGTGTCAGCGTAGAAACAGCGATTTTTCGTGCATTACTCATAGGGCGTCCACGGTCGAGCCGTTTAATTCCGCATGGCCGTTTAACCACTGGGCAGCCGACATTGCCTTGCCGCCCTCGGGTTGGACCGTTACAAGGCGCAAAGCCTTTCCGTCACCGCAGGCAACCAGCAGATTTTCATTTTTCACAAACAAAGTACCCGCCTCGGCGTTGCACGAAGCATCCGCACGGCTTTCCAACACCTTAACACGTTTACCGCCCAAAAAGAAATAGGCGCACGGCCAAGAGTAATAGCCGCGAACGGCGTTATGAAGCTCGTTGGCAGACTTTGAAAAATCAAGCAGAGCCATTTCCTTTTTCAAAATCGGTGCATAGGTCGCCCCGTCCGGTTGCTTTGTATAGGTGGCAGTTCCGCTTTGAATTTGTGCCACGGTATCCACCGTCAAATCGGCAGAAATATCGGCAAGGCGGTCAAACAGTTCCTCGGCAGTTTCTTCTTCACCGATCGGAACGGTCACCGAAGAAATAATATCACCGGTATCCATGCCGGCATCCATCTTCATAATCGTAATGCCGGTTTCTTTTTCGCCACAGACGATGCACCACTGAATCGGCGAGGCACCGCGATATTTCGGCAAAAGCGAAGCGTGTCCGTTGATACAACCATATTTCGGATAATCCAAAATTTCCTGCGGCAAAATCTTTCCGTAGGCAACTACGACAATCAGTTCCGGCTGTAATTGTTTAATAATTCCAAGCGCCGAACCGTCCCGCAGGGTATTCGGTTGATAAACGGGAATGCCGTTTTCTTCCGCAAATACTTTTACGGGCGGCGGTGTTAAAATATGCTTGCGGCCGACCGGCTTATCCGGTTGTACAAAAACGCCGACAATTTCGTGGCCGGCATTTTTGAGAGCGGCCAACGTACCGACTGAATAATCGGGCGTTCCCATAAACACGATGCGCATTAGGGGCGCCCCTTTCGCAGATCATTTTCACGGTTTTTAACGTGATCAATAAACAAAACGCCGTCTAAATGGTCAATTTCGTGACAGAGCGCTCTTGCCTTTAGTTCTTCGGCTTTTAGCGTAAAGGTCTTACCGTTACGATCCTGCGCACGAACGGTAACCTTCATCGGGCGGGTCACCGGATCAAACCGACCGGGAATGGAAAGACATCCCTCATCGCCCGTCTGCTCACCGCTTCTTTTTTCAATAACAGGGTTGATCAGTTCGATCAGTCCGTCACCCACGTCGATCACACAGTAACGACGCAAAATACCGATTTGCGGTGCGGCAAGACCTACACCGTCTGCGTGATACATCGTTTCGGCCATATCATCCAAAATCTGATGCAAACGCTCATCAAAGGTCAACTGTGTGCGGCAGGTTTTACGCAAAACGTCGTCGCCCAATTTTACAATATTTCGTAAAGCCATATTTCGATCCTTTCGGGTTAAATAACGGTTTCGGGGTTCATATCTACGGTAATCCCCACGTCCTGTTTCAATTTTACATCCGTCGCATACCGAAGCAAATCTCGGAAACGGCGGTTGTTTTTACATTTTATCGTCAGCCGATAGCGGTAACGGTTGTTGACCTTGGGCATAGCGGCAACACTCGGGCCTAAAACGATCAGCTTTACGTCGCTGTATTCCCCGCCGATCGCCGTTCGCAGTCGGTCAAATACCTCATGGATGGTATCATCCGCCAAAGTGCGTGTTACCGATTGTACACATATTACACACACCTCACAATACGGCGGAAAGGTCATCACCTTTCGGGTCAGTATTTCTTCTTTATAAAAGGCATCGTAATCCTGCATACACGCAAGGCTGATCACCGAAGAATTCGGGTCGATCGACTGAATGATCGCACGTCCCGAGCTTCCGCCCCGACCGGCACGGCCGACGACCTGCGTCAAGAGTGAAAACGAGCGTTCAAAACTGCGATAATCTTCACTAAAAAGGGCCTGATCGGCGCCCAAAACGCCAACCAAAGTGACGTTCGGAAAATCCAAACCCTTTGCCACCATCTGAGTTCCGAGCATAATATCGTATTCACCGTTTGAAAAGGCGGTCAGAAATTTAGTATATGCATCTCGGGTCATCGTGCTGTCGGCATCCATCCGCAAAATACGGGCAGACGGAAACAAAGTCTGCAATTCTTCCTCGACCCGCTGTGTTCCGACCCCCAAAAAGCGGATATTTTCGTTGCCACATTCCGGACAGGTTTTCGACTCGTCCTCGGAATAGCCGCAATAATGACACATCAAACGGTGATTTGCCGAATGATAGGTCGGCGAAACACTGCAATTCGGACAAGAGGCCACATATCCACAAGACGGGCAGGTAATATATGTATTATGCCCACGCCGATTCAAAAGAATGATTGCCTGCTTGCCGTTTTGTAAGGTTTCGTCAATTGATTCGTACAGTTCCCGACTGATACTGCCGGTATTGCCCGAAAGCAATTCTTTTTTCATATCCACCGTTGTGACCTGCGGCAGAACCGCATTACCGTAACGGTGATCCAAACGAAACAACGCATATTTCCCGCTTTGGGCGGCACTGAAGCTTTCCAAAGATGGCGTTGCCGAAGCAAGACACAAAAGACCTTTATGAAAAGCTGCACGGAATTTTGCAATTTCCCGTGCGTGAAAACGCGGACTTTTTTCAGATTTATAGGTATGCTCCTGCTCCTCATCCATAATGATAAGGCCAAGATCCTTGAAAGGCGCAAAAACGGCACTTCTGGTACCGATAGCAATTTTCGCTTCACCATTTTTGACCCGCTTGTATTCATCCATTCGGGTGCCCAGCGACATTGCACTGTGGAAAACGGCAATCGCATTTCCGTAACGGTTGCTGAAAATACCGATCATTTGCGGCGTCAGGGCGATCTCGGGCACCATAAACAGTACTCCGCGCCCGCTGCCAACAACAGCATCAATCATCTTCAGCAAAACCGAAGTTTTACCGCTGCCGGTCACGCCGTACAGTAAAGCCGTGCGCTGTTCCCCTTTTCGATAAGTTTCAAGCAGACCTTCAAAAGCATTGTTCTGTTCCGACGTTAAATCAATGGGCGTACGCTCCTTGACCTGACGAAAGCGGTATGAAGTGCGGAAGATTTCCTTTTCATAGCATTCGGCGATACCTTTTTTCACAAGCGTATCAATAACAGAAACGGAAACACCTGTAAAATACTGCAGTTCTTTCACACAAACACTACCGGTTTGCGCAATTAAATCGGCAATTTCGCGCTGACGCGCCGTCAGTTTGAAAGCGGGCAATTCACTTTCCGAGCAGGATAAACGCACCCATTTTTGAGTCAGATCACCCATTCGGCGAACTGGCGTAGAATTACGATCGACCGCTTGCTTTTCAAGTAAAGACTGCAAAAGCGCATCACTATCCGCAAAAGCTTTTTCCAAGTTTTCGCGGGCGGTTTCACCATATGCTTACAAAAAATCAAAGCATTCCTTTTCCGCTTCATCCAAAAGGCTTTCAGCAGAAAAATCCGGATTTACCGCATAAAAATCGGTCATTCGGTAATTTAAGCCGGTAGGCAAAAGTGTATGAACGGCATCAAAATAGGTGCAGAAAACATGTTCCTTCATCCATTCGCAAAGAAGCAGCATTTCCTCATTCAGCACCGGTTCTGAATCGGTGACCGAATAAAGCGCCTTCAGCTTATGCTGCGGCTCACTTTCTTCGACTGAAAGAATAATCCCCTGCCGCTTTGAGTCACCCCGACCGAACGAAACGGTCACACGGCAACCGGGTAATGCCGATACCGCCAACTCTTGCGGAATAAGATAACTGTAACGCTTATCAAAGGAACCGGCCGCACCGTCCAATGCAATTTGAGCAATTCTCGGCAACACCGATCCCTCCTTTGCGAAATTTACGGTAGATTAAAGTCCTTTTTCAGCCGCCAGTTTATCAATGGCAATGCTGACCGGCTTTTCAATGAGGATCTCTTCACGCTCTTCGGCTTCCATAGAAACCTCACGGGCCTCGTTTGCAACGTCCATTACCAAACGGTAACGGTTGTCATAATTTTGGATCAATTTTCCGATAGATGGATTTAACATAGCACTTTATCCTTTCAAAATTAAATATTTTCGGTTAATTTGCGAATTTCGTCCGCCCGACGGCTTG
>JAKSQF010000139.1 GCA_024404235.1 Clostridia bacterium
CATCATCCGTTTGACCGTAACGGCTTAAAATTCTTTCTTCCAAGCGGCGGTTTGGACGGTAAGGATATTTCTGAAATCTTGGCGCTCGCCGGTGATGAGAAGCGCTTTGATTCGGCAAGCGCAGGCAGTATTCAGGTTGTCAACTATATGAAAACTTATGCGGCACGCCTGCGCAAAATGATTTGTGATTCGTGCGGAAAAACTGAGTCCGAAAAGCCGCTTTCCGGTTATCACATCGTTGTAGATGCCGGAAACGGTGCCGGTGGTTTTTATGCCAACGATGTTTTGGCGCCGCTTGGTGCAGATATTTCCGGCAGTCAGTTTTTAGAGCCGGACGGAATGTTCCCGAACCATATTCCGAATCCCGAAAACGAAACGGCAATGGAAAGCATTTGTAAGGCCGTACTGAATGCCAAGGCCGATCTCGGATTGATTTTTGATACCGACGTTGACCGTGCGGGTTGTGTCGGTAGTGACGGCAAGGAAATCAACCGAAACCGTCTGATTGCGTTATCGTCATATATTGCGTTGCAGGGGAATGCGGGCGGTACCATTGTGACCGATTCGGTTACCTCTGACGGCTTAAAGCAGTTCATAGAGCAGGATTTGAACGGTGTTCACTACCGTTATCGTCGTGGATATAAAAACGTTATCGACAAGGCGCAGGAGTTGTGTGCACAAGGTGTCAACTGCCCGCTGGCGATCGAAACATCGGGCCATGCGGCTCTGCGTGAAAACTACTTTTTGGATGATGGTGCCTATCTTGTCACCAAAATCGTCATCGAGATGGCTAAGGGTTGCAATATTGAATCGGTCTTACATTCCTTAAAGATGCCGGTGGAAGCGGCCGAATACCGTATGAATATCACGTTATCGGACTTTAAGGATTACGGCCTGCGGGTGATTGATGAATTGACCGCCTTTGCCGAACAGCAGCCCGGCTTTTCCGTTGCACCCGATAACCGTGAGGGCGTGCGTGTTTCTACACCGCACGGTTGGTTTTTGCTTCGTTTAAGCGTTCACGATCCCGTGATGCCGATGAATTTCGAAAGTGACGTGCAGGGCGGCATTCAAGAGGATCTTGCGGTGGTTGTAGCGTTTTTGAAGAAATTTGAAAGCTTGGATCTTTCCGCCTTTAATTAAGTATTAAAAATCGTCCCGTTCTGCGGGACGATTTTTTATTTCTACTTACAGCCGCAGATGTGGTCGTCGTCTGCGAGAGCGCGTGGCGGGAAGAAATCATCGGTCGGGAACTGGATGCGGCGAAAGACGTCACAGGGCTGATCGGCTGTGTTGTCACAGTGCTTTTCGGGAATACAGAAGTCGTAAACAGGCACAAGCATCTGAACGTTGCGAATCAGCTGAATAATGGTAAACAGACCGAGTGTTACATAGACGGCAGGTGTTCCGGACGGCACCGAGGTTATCACTTCATCACCGACGAAATCACACACCTGCTTCGGAATACAACAGCAGTCGTAAGCATCCCGTACCTCACAAATCTTACTGGAAAGTGCCACGGGATCGACACATTGTACTACGCATCGCGGCATATTGCTGGAGCGTCGTGCGGTCAAATCACAGTTGCGATCACCTTCGTCGTTTGCACGGCTTAACATTGCCGTCACTGCCGAACAGAATTACCTTCTTTTCAAAGGTTGCAATTCCGTTGATGTTGGAAGGGCAGGTATTCGGGGCTTTGTAAACATCAAAATTGCATAAGAAATAGAAGGTAAGGTCGCAGGCATAGTACCCCTTGTTAAATGTAATGGGCTCGACTTCGATGTCGATTTTAAGTACCTCGGCCGAGCGCAAGCGGATGTTGACGGCTTCTCCGATACATTCCTGACCTCGCGCCGTGAAATAACAGCGCAGATCTTCTAAACAGTCCCGATCACAGCAGGAGTCGTAGACCCGCCCGGCATCGATGCAAACCGCTTCTTTGATCGAGTTTCTGTCGATAGTGCCGCCATTTTTAATTACTGGCATAAAAATCCCCCTGAATATTTATTGAACCTGCGTAATCGAATTTTACTATTCTGCGCAGACTCAATACATCTTATGAAGAATTTGGTTTTTGGTGAAAAAAGAAAAAGCCGAAAATTGAATATTTTTTTGCATATTTACTTGAAATATGCAATTCTTTGTTGTATAATATACATTGTATAATTATGAAAGCAGGTGCTTTATGACTCGTAAAGAAGCACGGGAAGAGGCCTTTATCCTTGTTTTTGAAAAACAGTTTAACCCCGATTCCTTAGAAGAAATTTTAGCCTGTGCGGCCGAAGCACGGGATATGCAACCGAATGAATACATTAAAACCGTCTTTTTCGGCGTTTATGAAAAGCTTGACGAATTAGACGCTGTTATTTCGGAAAACTCGGTTGGATGGAATATTAACCGCATTTCAAAAACCGCCCTTGCGATTTTGCGCTTGGCACTTTACGAAATGAAATTTATGGATGATATTCCCGTTTCGGTTTCCATTAACGAGGCTGTGGAGCTTTCAAAGAAATATGCCGGTAAGGAAGATGCATCTTACGTCAACGGTCTGCTCGGTACCGCGGCTAAGAATATGCAATGAATACCGCAATAACCGTTCGTCAGTTAAATCTATATGTAAAATCTCTGCTGGAAGGGGATCGGCGTTTGGTCGATGTTACCGTTACCGGTGAGATTTCCAATTACAAAAATCACTACGCCAGCGGGCATTGGTATTTTTCGCTGAAGGATCAGGATGCAACGATTCGTTGTGTGATGTTTCGCTCGGCGGCGGCTCGCGTGAAATTTGCGGTTTCGGACGGAATGCAGGTACAACTGCGCGGCCGCGTTTCAATTTACGAAAAAGACGGACAATACCAGTTTTATGCAGAAGAGATGCTACCTGCAGGAATCGGGGATATTGCTTTGCAGTTTGAACTTGTCAAGCAAAAGCTTTCCGCCGAAGGTCTTTTTGATGCCGAAAGCAAACGTCCTTTACCGTCTTTTCCGTCACAGATCGCAGTGATTACATCCGATACCGGGGCCGCAGAGCAGGATATATTGAAACTTACCGCGCGCCACTGACCGATGTTCCGCATTTTGATGTGTCCGGTTGCCGTGCAGGGCGAAAACGCCGTCGGTCAAATGTTGGATGCGTTGGAGCGTGTTTACCGCCTTGGAACGGCGGACTTGATCATCATCGGCCGCGGCGGTGGTTCTATTGAAGATCTTTGGGCCTTTAACAGCGAGGAACTTGCCCGTAAAATATATGAATCACCCATTCCGGTAATTTCCGCCGTCGGACACGAAACGGATTTTACGATCTGCGATTTCGTTGCGGATCTTCGCGCGCCGACACCGTCTGCGGCGGCAGAAATCGCCGTGCCGGATATGTTGGAGGTGCGCTCCCGCTTGGAGGGTGCGACCGCATCCTTGAAACGTGGTTTGCGACACGCTTATGAAGTGAATCAAACGCGGCTTTCAGCAATTCTTTCAAAGCCGTTTTGGCGCAATCCTTTAATGCTTATTGAAGAATCGACGCAACAAGCCGATTCACTGAACGAGCGATTAAGCCGCGCGATGTTTGAAAAATTGCGCACGGCAACCGATTCTTTTGAAGAAAAGGTCATACGATTGCAGGATCTTAGTCCGTTAAAAACAATGATTCGCGGTTATTCCGTCGCACTGAAGGACAATAAAACGGTCCGTTCGGCGTCGCAGTTGAATAATGGTGACCGTTTGCGGCTTCGCATTTCGGATGGGGCGGCAAATTGTGTTGTAGAAGGAGTAGAACGTTATGTCGACGAAAAAGAACGAGTTTGAGGATTCCTTAAACTCGTTAGAAGAAATCGTACAGCAGCTTGAATCGGGTGAATGCTCGTTAGATGAGTCGATCGCTCTTTTTGAAAAGGGAATGAAGCTCTCGGAAAACTGTTCCAAGCGTTTGGATGTTGCCCGTCAGAAGATCATAACGTTGACGCAGGCAGAGCAGGAGGAAAGCGGTAATGAGTGATACAAACTTTGCGGCAGTAGAAGAATTGTTGCAGAACCACCGCGCAAAAACGGAAGCACGGGTGGACATGCTTCTGCCTGAAAACGGTCGGCTGTCTGACAGTGTCGTGCACGCCGCGCGCCACAGCCTTTTGGATGCCGGCAAGCGTATTCGACCGCTTTTGTTGGTTGAGTTTTATAAGCTTTGCGGCGGCGAGGATGAATGTGCTTATCACTTTGCGGCGGCACTTGAAATGATCCATACATATTCACTTATCCACGACGATCTGCCCTGTATGGATGATGACGATATGCGACGGGGCAAGCCTTCCTGTCACAAGCAGTTCGGTGAAGCAACGGCAGTTTTGGCGGGCGACGGCCTTTTGACCGAAGCCTTCGGAGTTGCCGCAAAAACGGTTGGGCTTCCGGTAGAACGTATTTTGCGCGCAATGGGCGTTTTATCGTCCTGCGCAGGCATTTCCGGTATGGTTGGCGGACAGATTATTGATCTTGAAAGCGAGAACAAGCAGGTGCAGATCGAAACCGTTACGGAAATGTACCGTTTGAAAACCGGTGCTTTGATTCGTGCGGCTGCCACGATCGGCTGTATTCTTGCAGGTGCCGATGAAGATTTGATTGAAGCCGCTTCAACCTACGGCGAAAAAATGGGACTTGCATTTCAGGTCATTGACGATATTCTTGATTTTGAAAGTACCGACGGCGTTCTCGGAAAACCGGTCGGCAGTGATGAAAAAAATCATAAAAACACTTATGTCTCGCTGTTGGGTCTTGAGGAGAGCCGTAATATTGCCACACAGCTTACCAATGAGGCCATTACGATTTTAGAGCGCTTTTCCGGTGATACAAATGCGATTGCCGATCTGACCAAATATCTGCTTTCAAGGAATCGGTAATTGATTAAAGCAAAGGACTGTTATTTTTGGAATATAAATTCTTAAATCATATTGATTCGCCCGCAGACGTTCGTGCTTTGAAAAAGGATGAGCTCCCGATTTTGTGCGACGAAATCCGCGATTGTATCGTCGATACGGTTTCTAAAAACGGGGGACATCTTTCGGCTAATCTCGGCGCTGTTGAATTGACGGTTGCACTGCACCGTGTATTTGAATCGCCGCAGGATGCGATTTTGTTCGACGTCGGGCATCA
>JAKSQF010000014.1 GCA_024404235.1 Clostridia bacterium
GTTGTCAAGCCGTGCAAGTCCGTTTTTAACGGACTCGTGCCGACAATTTCCGCCGGCAACCAAATCGGTCAGTTTTCGAATGCCGTATTCATCACACAAACGTTGAATCATCAACCGATCCTCGTCACGAACAACCAAGATAATCCGTGAAATACATTCACAGAAATCAAAAGCGCGCAGAGTACGGATCAGCACCGGCTCACCCGAAAGCATAGCCAGTTGCTTATTAACGCCCTGCATTCGCGTGGAAGATCCGGCAGCAACAATAATAACCGGATACCGAGTCGCGTTTGAATCAATGATCTGATACTTCAGTTTTGGTACGGTTATTTCCATTGTCCTTCTTTCCTTTCAACTTAGAATAAACGGTTGCACCCAAAATGCCGAAGAAAGCACCGATACACCAGCCGCCGAAAACGTCACTGACGTAATGCACGTTAAAGTACACCCGACTGAAGCCGATCACAGCTGACATCCCGATACAGACGAAAACAGTCAATGCCTTTTGCCATTTTCTTTTGCAGAGCGGCAAAATCAAAAGCATCGCACAAATATACATCGCTGTCGAATTCATGGCATGACCACTTGGAAAACTATAACTGTGCACCCGCAAAAAGGTGTTTTCAAGCAGCCGTTGAGCCGGCCGTTCCCGCACGAAAATAACCTTCAACAATTCGTTTATGATCCAAGACGATAACGTCGTGACCGCCGTCGGCAAAGCAACTTTGGCACGGGTGTCCGGAAACAAAAGCAGCAGACCAATAATTGCAAAGATACCATAATACTCCCCGATTGCGGAAAAAAGCATTAAAACCACATTCTCATTTCGGTTTGGATTGATCAATCGGGCAATTTGCAGTTCACCGCTTTGAAAGCATCCCGTAACGGCACAGAAAGTTCCCAAAGCAAACAGCGTAAGCAAAGCCGCCATCAAGATATATTTTCCATAACGTTTCATTTCTTCACCGTAAAAAAATGCCGCACTACAGAAAATCTGCGTGCGGCATTTAAATTTGAAATTACTGTTCTTCGTCAGACGATTCTTCACAATCGCAGCAGCAACAATCGTCACAACCGTCGAAATCGAATTCCAAAGGCGTGCCGCAATTCGGGCATTCAATTCCTTCTTCTTCCAACATTTCGGCATCAAGGTAAAGCACTTCATGACAAGCCGGGCATTCTACCTCATAGCATTCGTCATCGTCTTCACCGCAGCAGCAACAATCGTCGTCTTCTTCGTCGTAAATCAGTTCTTCAACCGAAGCCAGATCTTCGTCAACAGCGTCAATCTGATCGCCCATATCGGCGACAACTTCCTCAACATCGTCGATTTCGGCAGCAATATCGCCCAAAACGTCGATGATAGCGGTCAGCAGTTTGTCATCGGTCTTTAAACCTTCGGCAAGGCCTTTTATATAAGCGACTTTTTCGGAAATGCTCATTTCAGTCATTATAATACCCCTTTCAATTAGGCGCGTTCCATATATTCACCGGTACGGGTGTCAATACGGATCTTATCTCCCTCGTTGATGAACAGCGGTACACGGATTTCACAACCGGTTTCCAAGGTGGCGGGCTTGGTAGCATTGGTGGCAGTGTTACCGGCAAAGCCCGGATCGGTGTTGGTAACTTCCAATTCAACAAAGGTGGGCGGTTCTACGCCGAAGACCTTACCCTTGTAAGAAAGGATCTTGCAGACCATGTTTTCTTTAACGAATTTGAAGTTATCGCCCAATTCCGAAGAGTTAATCGGAATCATATCATAGGTTTCCTGATCCATAAAGTAGTACAGATCGCCATCGCTGTAAGAGTATTCCATATCCTTGCGCTCTACATAAGCGGTCGGGAATTTTGCGGTGGGGTTATAGCTCTTTTCAACAACCGAACCGGTAATAACATTCTTGATTTTGGTACGCACAAAAGCTGCGCCCTTACCCGGTTTTACGTGCTGAAATTCAACAACCTGCAGAACGTTGCCATCCTCTTCAAAGGTAACGCCATTTCTAAAATCGCCGGCACTAATCATATTCTTTTCCTCCAAAAGTTCAATATACGATGCTTTATATACAATAAATCATACGCATTTATTATAAACGCGTGTCCGCTGTTTGTCAAGATTTTATCGCACAAATTTTATAAAACAGAGCTGTCACACACAAAAGATTTCAGCATAGTATGGATTGAAAACGGAAAAGGGGGTTAACGTGAATGTGTAACAACGGTTTCGGCGGCAACTGCACCTGGATCCTGATTTTGGTCCTCTGTTTGGTTTGCTGTTGTGGTAACAACTGCTGTGACAACGGTTGCGGTTGCTAATCCATATAAAGGGGCTGCCCGTTATTCGGGCAGCCTTTTTATTATGCAAAAAAGATAAAAAATAACCCCTGCCGATTGACAGGGGTTACAAAAATTTGATTTATTTGACAGACAATCAATCTTTCTTAAAGAAGCTGATAACTTCTTCGATAGCCTCGTCGTCTTCAACAGAAGCACTGCTGATGATGCTGGCCAAATCGTCGTCCTTCTTGTCATTCTTCTTTTCATCGCCCAAACCGGTGGCAACAACGGTAACGCGGATGGTATCTTCCAAAGAACCGTCCAACTGCGAACCCCAAATGATGGTTGCATCCGGATGAGCCATTTCGGAAATGATGGTAGAAGCAGTAGTAACTTCTTCCAAAGTGATATCCTCGGAACCGGTGATGCTGATGATAACACCGCGGGCATTTTCCATCGAGGTTTCGATCAGCGGGCTGGAAATCGCAGCACGAGCGGCCTGTTCTGCCTTATCACGGCCGGTGGCAATACCAACACCCATGTGAGCGTAGCCGGCATCCAGCATGATGGATTTAACGTCGGCAAAGTCGAGGTTGACCATTGCGGTAACGTTAATCAATTCGGAAATGCTCTGAACGCCCTGACGCAGAACGTCATCGGCGATTTCAAATGCATTTTTGAAGGTGATCTTCTGTTCGGAAACAAACTGCAGACGTTCGTTCGGGATAACAACCAAGCTGTCGACGTGCTCACGCAAAGCCGCAATACCGGCTTCAGCCTGCTTCATACGCTTCGGACCTTCAAAAGCAAACGGCTTGGTTACGATACCGACCGTCAGAATGCCCAGTTCCTTTGCAATGGAAGCCACAACAGGAGCTGCACCTGTACCGGTACCGCCGCCCATACCTGCGGTAATAAAGATCATATCTGCGCTGCGGATAGCCGCAACGATTTCATCACGGGATTCTTCAGCAGCTGCACGACCGTTTTCCGGCTTACCGCCTGCACCCATACCGTTGGTGGTTTTGTCACCGATTTGGATTTTCTGGTTAGCCTTGGAAAGATACAAAGCAGCCTTATCGGTATTGATTGCAACAAATTCTACGCCACGAACACCTGCGGCAACCATGCGGTTTACGGCGTTTCCACCACCGCCGCCGACACCGACGACTTTAATTTGAACTACGTTTTCCATTTCTTCTGCAACTTCAAATGGCATTTTAATTCCTCCGTCTATATTATGTAAACTTTATCAGCCCATATTATTGCTAATACATAATGATACTAACATATCTTTTTTGAAATTTCAATAGTTTTTTTACAAATTGCGTAATTTTTTCGGAAATTCATCGGTCAACCGCCGTTTTCATCCGAATTTTCCGCTTTCCAATCCGATAAATCAATTGTTTCGCCGGATTTCCCGTCACGCAACAGCTTTGAAATATAGTCAACCTTTTCCGAAACATACAACGGCTCGCCAAAGGAAATCTTTGTTTCCTCCAGTTCGACCGTAATCGCATCCAAATTCGTTACATCCAGCATTTTTACCGTGATGTTCTCTTCCTCAAAGGCCGAAAGAATATTTTGGACGGCGCTTTCGGTATCATCGTTTTCAAATACGATCGGTTTTCCATCTATGCAGGACACCTCTTCACAGCAAATGATCGGGACGTTTTGCGGTCTTGTATCCGAAATTCGGGTGACCCGATTTTCGTCGTTGATCATACAGTATTTGTCATCAACGTAATAGGCGGCCGTTTCGGTGGTCGTGCCGATCGGCATCGGTACGAAAATACCTTCCTTCGTTCCGGTAGACCAGCTTAAGTTTATGTAACCCGTTACATCCTCCCCATAGTCCTTAACGGTCGAATCGATCATCGGGCCGAGGTGTTCGATTTTCTTTTCAAGATCGGCCGACATTCCGAAATTTACAACGTACCGCCCTTCAACGTTGGCCGTCAATTCCACAACGTTATCTACGTCGATCTTTTCAATTTTCAATTTCTGTCCGGCAAGGCCTTTCAGCAAACGGCGAATGGTGTTTTCCGAATTATCGTCGCCGAATTTGACCGTATCACCAGTGAAAATTGCCGCCTTACACTGAATCAGCGGAACCGTCGGTTTTTTGGTAACGCGTTCCAAAATGCGGTTTTTATCGGTGACTAATGCGTATACCGTTCCGGTCGGTTCTTCCACACAGTAAGCCGCCCACACCTTGGCATCCGTCACCGTAACATGAATGGCGTCCGGCAGTTTACGGCGAATTTTCACCGTTTCAATATAGGGACATCTTTCCCGAATACGCTCTGTCAGTTCACTTGCAGAAAGGCTGAGTACCTGATCTCCCTTTTCCAAATCACAGGCAGCAACAAGTTCTTCAGCAGTATAACGCTTACTACCTTCAACGGTTACTTTTTTTACTGGAAAGAAGGTTGTAAAGCAAAGCAATATTGCCATTACGATTGCAAAAACCGTCAAAAAAACCGATATGATAAACCGTCTGCGACGACGGATTTTTTTCTGACGCAATGCCCTTTTGCGGGCAAACTCATCCTGCCGATTCATTTGATTCTTCCTTTCTTTGATTACTGATATTTGATATCCGCACCGAGAACTGCTAAGTTTTCCTGCAAACATTCATATCCGCGCATCAAATGCTCGGTATGAGTGACGCACGTTTCCCCTTCGGCCGCCAAACCGGCAACCAGCAAAGCGGCTCCCCCACGCAGATCCGTGCAGGAACATCCTGCGCCGGAAAGGTGTGAAACGCCGCGGACTACAGCCACCCTGCCCTCCACTTTAATTTGAGCGCCCAAGCGGTTCAGTTCATCCACGTACCGGTATCTGTTTTCAAAAATATTCTCTACAAAAACCGTCGTCCCGTTTGCTTTGGAAAGTAAAGCAATCATCATCGGTCCGGCATCGGTCGGAAAGCCGGGATAAACCTGCGTTCTGATCGTCGGAACTGCATTTAATTCAGCAGGTGCCGACAATCTGATCGTACTCTCACCTAATTCCAAAGTACAGCCGGCTTGTTTCAGCACCGAAAGAACTGGGATCAGGTGTGCGGGACAAACCTCCCGCAAAAGGATTTTGCCGCCGGTTATGGCCGCCATACACAAATAGGTTGCCGCCGCAATGCGATCCGGCATTATGCAAAACCGTGTTCCTTTTAAGCATTGAACCCCTTCAACCGTAACAGTATCCGTCCCGTAACCCGAAACCTTGCCGCCCATAGCATTTAAAAACTGTGCCAAATCGCAAATTTCTGGTTCGCGCGCCGCATTGTGAATGACCGTCTTTCCTTTTGCCAAAGCACCGGCAAGCATGATGTTTTCGGTAGCGCCTACGCTCGGAAACGCCAAATCAATTTCACAGCCTTGCAATCCGCTTGGTGTACTGCAATACAAAAAGCCGTGATCTTCAACGATTTCGGCGCCCATTTCCCGCAAAGCGGAAAGATGCAAATCGATGGGACGAGGCCCGAGTTCGCATCCGCCCGGACTACTGATCACCGCGCGACCGATCCGCCCTAAAACTGCGCCGAGAAAAACGATGGACGATCGCATTCCGCACATCAGCTTTTCGGAAATGGAACAACCGGTCAATGCCGAAGCATCCACCGAAATGCAATGGTCCTGCATCCGACATCTGCAACCGAGTTCACGCAGAATATCCAGAGAATTTTCCACGTCGGACAACATCGGGCAACGGCACAATTCACAAGTGCCTTCACATAAAACCGTCGCTGCCAAAATGGGCAAAATGCTGTTTTTGGCACCTTGAACGGGCAGTTCCCCGTTCAGACGTTTGCCGCCCCTTACCACCAGGTCAACCATATTAAAACCCCTTTCGCAACCGTAAAGTCACAATTCATATTATGCGAAAGGAGTTTATGTGTCCGAAAATAATCAGGCGTTTGTGTAAACACGCATCAAGACCTGATAAATTCTTTCGTTTGCATCGGAAATTGCGTGTTTTTTCGCCGCTTCTTCCATTTCGGTTAATCGACTTTTATTTTCAATTAAACAGGAAACTGTATCAATCAAGGTTTCAGCGCTTAGGTCTTTTTCCTCAATTACCTCGGCACAGCCGGCACGCTTGAGCGTCATTGCGTTATGGTATTGATGATTCTCCGCAACATAAGGCGACGGGATCAGCACCGAAGGCTTTCCGCAGGCCTGTAATTCGCTCAATGTAATGGCACCTGCACGGCAAATGACCAAATCAGCCGCCGCCATGCACACATCCATATCATCAATATATTCCCGCAATTGCACTTCCTTTGGCAAATCAACGTCTGCCAAGGCATTTTTCATCGTTTCATATCCGGCCTTACCGGTGCCATGGATATGATAAAAGTTTCCGCTACCGCTATAATCACGAATAAGTCCGGTCACGGCCTCATTAACGGGACGAGCCCCCAAAGAGCCGCCAAAGGACAAGATCATCGGACGGTTATCCATACCAAGCTTTGCGCGCGCTTCCTCACGCGTGATTTTCAAAAGCTCCGTACGGATCGGATTACCGGTAATGATCGGCTCTTTTTTCAACTTCAGATATTTTTCCGCTTCGGGCATGGCAAGCATTACTGCACCGGCATTTTCGGCCAACATTTTGGTAGTAACACCCGGAAAGGCATTCTGCTCGTGAATGGCGGTTTTAAAGCCGAGTTTTTCGGCTTCGCGCAAAACCGGACCGCTGACATAACCGCCCGTTCCCACAATGAGGTCCGGTTTTAAGGTCTGCAACAGTTTTTTCGCGTTATGCGTCGACGCAAACATTTTATACACCGCAGAAACGTTACGTACAATATTTTTCGGTGTGATTTTACGCTGAAATCCGGCAACGTCAATCGTATAAAAATCATAACCCTTGGCCGGCACCAATGTGGCCTCTAACTTTTTGGCCGTACCGATATAACTGATTTTCGCATCCGGATGGCGTTCCTTGATGTAACCGGCCACTGCCAATGCCGGATTGATATGCCCGGCAGTACCGCCGCCTGCAAATAAAATGTGCATTTTGTTACCCCTTTTCCAACCTCGAACTTCGTGAAACAGATAAAACGATGCCCATCTGTGCCAGTAACAGCACCAGTGACGTGCCGCCGTAACTGAAAAACGGCAGGCTGATACCGGTATTGGGCATTGTGTTCGTTACAACAAAAATATTAAGCATGGCCTGCAAGCCGACCTGAACGGTCAGACCGATCGCCATCAGCGAACCAAAACGATCGGGAGCACGCAGGGCGATCGTAAAGCCGCGCCATACCAGTAAAGCAAACATCACAATGATGACCATTGCCCCAATCAATCCGAGTTCCTCACAAACAATGGAAAAAATAAAATCGTTATGCGGCTCAGGAACCCACAAATGCTTTTGCCGTGACTGACCGATACCGCGACCCATAATGCCGCCGGAGCCGATGGCCAGCAGGGATTGTATCGTTTGATACCCTTCCCCTTTCGGCGCCGCCCACGGATTTAGCCAAAAGCGGATACGATCCGATCCGTAACTGATAAGTCCGGTCGTAATAGCCAGAATAATACCGCCGACTGCGATACCTGCGCCACCGAGGATGTACGGCAATCCCAAACCGCCGACAACCAGCAAAACCACGCTGATTGCCAAAACCAGAATCGTTGCCGAAAGATGCGGCTCGGCAATAATCAAAACACAAACCAAACCAATTAAGAAAAGCAAAAATAACAGCGTCGATAATTCATTTATTTTTTTCTGCTTCGCCGAAATCAAGGAAGACAGCAACAGAATAACAGCAAATTTTGCAATTTCGGAAGGCTGAAAATTGAGTGGTCCGATTACAAACCACCGCTTAACGTCCATACCGCTGACCATAGGCGGAAAAATCAGCAAAATCAGCAGCAGAACCACCGAACCGCCGTATATCAGCCATGCAAATTTACGGAGAATGCGATAATCCAGCCGTGAAAGTGCAAGCATGGCGATCACACCGATCACCGCAAACATTCCCTGCCGCAAAATAAATCGGTAACTGTTGCCGTAATAGGCATAGGAATACACATAACTGGACGAGAAAAGCATCACCAATCCGGTAGTCAGCAATATGAGAACAAATGCGAAAAAAGGGATATCCATTTTTCCGCGGCGAACAGAACCGGTATTCTTTTTCGGCGTACGACGTTCTGCCATAACGATGACCCCCGTTAAGAATTAAAGAGATATATCGGTAAAAGCGATAAAATACAGCCAACCAAGGCAATGCCGGAAAACAGCAATACGATCTTTTCTTCCGACCAACCGCTCATTTCAAAATGATGATGCAGCGGTGCCATTTTAAAGAGGCGTTTTTTTGTTTTTTTGAAATAGGCCACCTGAAGCATTACCGAAATTGCCTCGATAAAGTACAAACAACCGGCCAAAATCAGCAAAATCGGACGATCAATGCCAAACGAAAGTGCCACAACCATGCCACCGATGAACATCGAGCCGGTATCACCCATAAACAATTTAGCAGGCTTTGCGTTCCACACAATAAAGCCGACGCAGGCTCCTGCCAAAGCGGCCGCTAACGTATTGATGCCAAGCAAACGCAGTTTGCCTGCAGCAAGCATAAAGGTACAAGCCACAACCAACGTAACCGAAGATGCCAAACCGTCCAGACCGTCGGTCAGATTAACGGCGTTTGTAAAGCCGTAAATGAACATTAAAGCGATCGGCCAGAAAATCAGTCCGAAACCGCGATCAATGGCGACCGAGCCGACAAACGGAATATTTGTTGTTGTCATACCGCTGAATGCAAGCGTTGCAAGATAAGCTGCCGAAACAAGCAACTGAAAAAAGGTTTTTTGCCGCGCAGTCAAGCCGAGATTACGCTTTTTAACGACCTTGATGTAGTCATCCAAGAAACCGATCATTCCCATCAAGAATGCCATTAAGACACCGGCTAACAGCCTTAAGAAGTGAACACGCTCTTTTAATTGAAGGGCAAGCTCGGTTTTGGCGATCACCGCCGTAACGCAGGCAATCACCAAGCCGACTACCAAACCGATGGCAATCATAATACCGCCCATTGTCGGTGTTCCCTCTTTTTGCTTATGCCATTTCGGACCGATTTCCAAAATCGTTTGTCCGAAATTAAGTTTTTTCAAAAACGGGATTACCACAAATCCCAAAATCGCAGTAACACCGAAAGACAATGCCGCCGCAATAATCGGTATCCACTTATCCATAACATTTACTCCCCCGCTATTATAAATCCTTTAATGCTTCGGCAACGACCTCACGCTCATCAAGGTGAATCGTACCGGTTTTTAAAATCTGATAGGTCTCGTGCCCTTTTCCCGCCAAAACGATAATATCATCCTTTTGAGCAATGGAAAGTGCATAACGAATGGCCTCGATGCGGTTTTCAATGACCTTGTAAGGCGTATTCGTTCCGTTAATACCCGTCAAAATATCTGCAATGATCGCCTGCGGATCTTCCGTGCGGGGATTATCGCTTGTGATGACCGCATAGTCTGCGTAGCGAACCGCCACACTGCCCATGATCGGTCGTTTGGTTTTATCACGGTCACCGCCGCAGCCAAACACGGCAATTAAGCGGTTTTTCGGGCACTCCTTAAAGGTAGAAAGGATATTGCGCAAACCGTCCGGCGTGTGTGCATAGTCGATAATAACGGTAAAATCACGGTCACAAGGCACCACCTCGGCGCGTCCCTTAACCCCTGACAACTGCGCAATTGCATCAGCCGCCACCTTAACGGAAATACCGTTTTCAACCGCCGCCGTAACAGCCGCCATCGAATTATAAACCGTAAACCTTCCGCCGGTATTCACCCGAATATGCTGAATAGCATCATCGCTTACCCATTCGTATTCCACACGGGCAGGATAATAACTGATTCCCTTTGCACTGTAGGTAGAATCATCACTCATGGAATAGGTCACAACTTTGCAGGTAAGATCTTTTATCAGCTCTGCCGCATAAGGATCATCGCTGTTGACGACGGCAGTTTTGCACATACCGAACAGTCTTTTCTTTGCGGCAAGGTAGTTTTCCATGGTGATATGATAATCCAAATGATCCTGTGTTAAATTAGTAAAAACCGCAACATCAAAATTTAAATCATAAACGCGGCACTGGTCCAATGCGTGCGAGGAAGCCTCCATCACAACGTAGGTGCATCCTGCCTTTACCATTTCCGCAAACAACTCGTTTAATTCATAAGCGCTTGGCGTTGTATTGTGCGATTCAATGACCTGCTCGCCGATCATGTGCTGAATGGTACCGATCAGACCGACCTTTTCGCCGGCAACTTCGAGTATTTTTTTCAGCATACAGGTCACCGACGTTTTACCGTTTGTGCCCGTAACACCAATCAGGTGCATTTTTCGAGCCGGATTGCCGAACCAGTTTGCACTCATTACGGCAAAAGCCTTATGCGTATCCGGAACGATCAACTGATTATCAAGGCCGGTATCCCGTTCGGCAATTACAACGGCAGCACCCTTCTGCGTGGCCATTTCGGCAAAGGTATGACCGTCACTTTTAGCGCCCGAAATGCACACGAAAGCATATCCGGGCTGTACTGCGCGTGAGTCGCAGGTGACACCCGTGATTTCAAGATTGGCCAAGTTCGGGTCGGAACAAGTTATCAAATCCTTCAGTAACACGATTCTTTATCTCCTTCGTAATCATTCTTCAACATAATCCACGTTACTTTCATCCAAGAAGTAAATCGTCACAACGCTTCCCGCATTGACCGACGTTCCCGCCGCAACACTTTGGCGTACGACCTTTAAGCCGGCGGATTGAGTATTGCCGGCAAAGGCAACGTTCAATCCGGCATCGGCCGCCAAACGGTTTGCCGAAGTGATCGTAGCTCCCGTAAAGTCCGGCACCTTGACCGTTTCGTTACCGCCTTTTTCCGTATAAAGGACAACCGTTCCGTTTTTATAAACACGGCTTCCGCTTTCGGGCAACTGGCGGATGACGTTTTCGCCCTCACCGACAATGCGGTAATTCAGTCCCTTGGTAGAAAGCGTTGCCTGCGCCTCGTTGACGGTATTTTTCGTAACGTCCGGCACCAAAACCGCAAGCCGCGCAATTTCATCATCGCTGTACTGCGGCTCATAGCCGAGATACGGCAAAACCTCACCCATGATCTGTGCGCCGACAGGTGCGGCGATTGTACCGCCGTAATAAGCACCCTGCGGTTCGTCAAGCATGATCAATACGGCGATTTCGGGATTGTCAATCGGCGCGATTCCGACGTAAGAAGCAATATACAAATGGGTATTACCGGTTTGTTCGATCTGTGAAACCTTTTGTGAAGTACCGGTTTTTCCGCCGACACGGTAGCCCGGAACAATGGCATTTTTAGCACCATTCTGCACGACAAATTCCAACAATTCACGCATTGTAGCCGAGGTGGATTCCGAAATGATCTGTCGCTTCGGCTCGGTCGAAATGGTGCGAATCACCTTTTTATCGGCACCGATAATTCGGCTGACGATATGCGGTTGTACCAAATAACCGCCATTCACCGCCGCGGCCGCAATGGATAAGGTTTGCAACGGTGTAATATTAAAGGTTTGACCAAACGAAGATGAAGACAATTCGATAATGCCGAGGCGATCCTCGGTATGATAGAAAGAAGTGGCCTCACCCGGCAGGTCAATGCCGGTCGGCTGTGTCAACCCAAAGGCTTTAAAATATTTATAAAAGCTGTGAACACCGATTTTTTGACCGATTGAAATAAACGCAGGGTTGCAGGAATTTGCAATCGCCTGCTTTAGATTTTGAACACCGTGCCCGCCGTTTTTCCAGCAGTGATAATTCTGACCGGCTACATTGACGACGTAGTTGCACGAAAAACTGCTGTTTACGTCAACAAGGTTTTCCTCCAAAGCCGTTGCCGCCGTGAATATTTTGAAAACCGATCCCGGCTCATAGGTATCGGAAACAGCCTTATTACGCCACTGGCGGTTCAGCAAATCTTTACGCAGCTGCTCTTTCTTTTCCTCGTCCGTTTCGGCGTCTACCTTTTCCTGATCCTCAGCTGAAAGTGTAAAAGGCTCGTTCGGATTAAAATCACCGCTGACCGCCATACCGTAGATTTCACCGGTTTTTACGTTCATTACGACGGCGGCACCGCGTTCCTTGATTTGGTTGACTTCAATCGCCTGATCGAGATATTTTTCGCAAACATGCTGTATATACGAGTCAACGGTCGTAACCAATGAATGACCGGGTTGTGCCTCTTCAATTTTTTTATAGGTAAACGGCATATCCGTTCCGCGTGCATTTTTGGCCGCAACCACACGACCCGCCACACCGGTCAGTTCATTTTCGTAATACTGTTCCAAGCCGGCCAAACCCTGTTCATCAGCGCCGACAAAGCCCAGAACCTCGGAAGCAAGAGTATCATTCGGGTAGTAACGCTTGGTCGTTTCATCCAAACCGATATACTGGGTCAGTTGTAAATCCTTATTTGCTTCGGAAGACAGAAATTCGCGTACCCGATCGGCGACCTCTTTATCAATTTTTTGCTTTACGATGACGTAATAGGTGCTCTTTTTTGTTTTTGCATATACGTCGTCGTATTCCAGTTCCAAAATCTCGGAAAGTCCGGAAGCAATCGCCTTTCGGACCGTTTCGGCTTTACCTTCATCGTTTTGCGTGTCGATACCGTTGGGCGTAAGATACACCGTCCACGCCGTAGCGCTGGTGGCAAGCAGTTTCATATTACGATCGTAAATATCACCGCGCGGCGCCGTAACCAAATTATCGTACAATTGCTGTTTTGAAGCCAAGGACTGATAATAATCACCTTTGACAAGCATAATATAGGCCAGTCTTCCGAAAGTAACCGAAAGCAGTGCAAAAATCAGTATTGAAGTAACAAAAACCAATCGTCTTGTCATCTTTTTCCCGAAGCTTTTTTCCACAAAGTTCACTCCCCAAAGACGTTTTTTCGCCCTTTTTATATGCCCAAAACGAGAGTTAAAACCTGCGTCTTAACTCTCGTCACTTATTTACTGTTATTACAAATATATTTCGGTCAAAATCCAACTATACATTATTCGTCCTCTGAGAGAACAAGTTTACCGTCGATCTTGGCGGCATTCTTCTCATTGACCGTAATGTAGTGGACCTGATCTCTACTGCGCTTTACCATGCCGAGTTTTTCGGCCTCTTCTTCAATATTGCAATACGAAACACGGCGATCCAACTCAACCTGCAAAGCCGTTTTTTCACTTTCCAACGCTTTCAGTTCCGTTTTGGCTTCGTTGATTTGCGTGCTGACCTCGTTGATGCGAAGGCGCATACCGATATTGCCGCACAAAGCTGCCAACATAAACACCGCCAGACACAGCACCGTGGCATAGGCCGAAACGTGGCGGGTAGCCTTGCGCTGACGAGCTGAAACCTTAGTCTGCGGAAGCTTTACGATATTGTCGTATTCCTTAGGGCTTGTACGCGGCATAAACCGATCAAAATCATACGCCAAAGAATCGTTATAGTATTTCATATTATTCATCGAGGATTCCCTGCCTCACATTATAGTTTTTTTATTGAACGCAGTTTTGCACTGCGGCTTCTTGGATTTTCCTGCAATTCTTCCTTGGATGCTTCAATCGGTTTACGGAAAAGCAATTCCCCTCTCGGAGAACGGCCGCAAACGCAAATCGGAAGATCCGGCGGGCAAATACAGCCCGTGCAATACGATTTGAAGCGCTGTTTTACCATTCGGTCTTCTAACGAATGGAAAGTAATAATGGATAATATCCCATCAGGCTTTAAACACTCAAACGCCCGATCTAATGCTTCGTTTAAGCTGTCCAATTCCCCATTTACCGCAATACGCAAGGCTTGAAAAACCCGTCTTGCAGGATGCCCGTCACGGCGAGCCGCCGCCGGAACGCAGGAGGCAATCAAATCGGCCAGTTCAGTTGTCGTTTCAAGGGGTTTGCTTGTCCGACGGTTGACAATATTTTCGGCAATTCGGCGGGAAAACTTTTCTTCCCCATACCGGAAGAAAAGATCGGCCAACTCTTCTGCGGAAAAGGTATTCAGCAAATCGGCGGCGGTCGGTCCTTCCATGCTCATACGCATATCAAGCGGTGCATCCTTATGATATGAAAAACCGCGTTCACCGTTATCCAACTGATACGAAGAAACGCCGAGATCCAACAAAATTCCGTCCACGGCAGAAATATTACGTTCCGCCAAAACCCGATCGAGATCCTTAAAATTGCTTTGTACGACCTCGGCCGGAAAATCTTTTAAACGTTCCCTTGCGATCTTCACCGCCTCGGGATCACGGTCGAGTGCGATCAAGCGACCGTTTTTGAGGTGACGGGCAATTTCGGAAGAATGTCCCGCACCGCCGACCGTACCATCAACATAGATGCCGTCCGGTTTGATTTGTAATGAATCAATGGTTTCGTGAAACAAAACCGGTATATGTTTAAATTCCATATCAGAAATTCAACTCTTCCAGCAGCGAAGCAATGGATTCCAACGAGTTGTCCTCGTTTTCCTGACGCCAAAGCTCTGCATCCCAGATTTCAAGGTTGGTATCCACACCGGCGATATGCACGTCGGTATCCAACTGTGCGTACTCACGCAAAACCGCGGGTATCAAAATACGACCCTGACTGTCCAATTCAACGTTAAAAGCGTTACCGAAGATTTTACGCTTGACTTTACTGGATTTTGAAAGCGGGAGCTGACCGATTTTTTCGACCAGTTTTCCCCACTCTTCATTTGAGTAAACACAAAGGCAGGTTCCGTTAAAGCTGGGGCAGATCATAAAATCATTTCCCAGCGTATCACGAAGCTTCGAGGGTATACTGACACGGCCTTTTTTATCCAACGTATGGTCGTAACTGCCGTACAGCATATCCTTTCACCTCTTTCATACCACTTTATAACACCTGCATGGGATTTCATCGCACTTTGTACCACTTGTCTAGATTATAATACCACTTTGAGCAAAAATCAAGTACTTTTTTCACTTTTCCCCACTTTTTTTGAAATAGTTGCATAAAAAAAGACCTCACATCCCCTTTTTGGGGAAATGTGAGGTCTTTTCGGATCAAAATTGTTATTATTTCATAAATTCATACATAGCACGGTAGCACATATAAACGTCCAACTTCGCGGTCGTTTCAAAGGGGGCGTGCATCGACAAAACCGGCACGCCGAGGTCGATTACATCTACGCCGAGGTTGGCAATATACTGCGCAACCGTTCCGCCACCGCCTTCGTCAACCTTACCGAGTTCACCCGACTGCCAAATGATATTCTCACGATCAAGCAACGAACGGATTTCTGCGGTATATTCAGCCGAAGCATCCGAAGTGCCTGCCTTTCCGCGGGCACCGGTGTACTTGGTCAATACAACGCCGTAATTCAGTTTTGAAGCATTGCGACGTTCAAACGGGCCTTGGAAGGTAGGATCCATTGCCGCATTCACATCAGCAGACAAGCATTTTGAATTACGCAAAGCGACCGTACCGTCACCGCCCTGCATCATTGCAAGATCACGAATAACAAAACGCAGGAAATCGGATTCTAAACCGGTATTTCCGCAGGAACCGATTTCTTCCTTATCGGTCAAGATAGCCAACGCGGTATGCTTCGGATTTTTTACATTCAACACAGCCGTCAAAGCCGGATAAGCACACACACGGTCATCCTGACCGTAAGCACCGATCATGGTGCGGTCAAAGCCGATATCACAAGCACCGACTGCCGGAACGGCTTCCAATTCGGCAGAAAGGAAATCTTCTTCAACGATATCGTATTTTTCGTTCAAGAGCTTCATAATATTCAGTTTGACCAATTCACTGCCGGCATCGTCCTTAAAGGGATGACTGCCGATGAGAATGTTCAGTTCTTCGCCCTGGATGCCTTCGGAAAGGGTGCGCTTTGACTGTTCCTTAGCCAAATGCGGCAACAAATCGTTAACAACGAATTTCGGCTCATCCGCCTGCTCGCCGATGGAAACCTCCACCACGCTGCCGTCTTTTTTTGCAAAAGCACCGTGCAAAGCCAACGGAACGGTCGGCCACTGATATTTACGAATACCACCGTAATAGTGGGTCTTAAACAAAGCTAATTCCAATTCCTCGTAAAGCGGATTGGGTTTTAAATCCAAACGGGGTGAATCAATATGTGCAGCGGTAATATTGACGCCGTTTTCAACATCTTCTTCACCGATAACCGCAAAGGCGACCGTCTTACCGCGGTTGTTGATATATACCTTATCGCCGGCCTGATATTTCTTGCCGCGTTCAAAGGCAACGAATCCTTTATCTTCTGCCATACGAATTGCCGTTTTTACCGCTTCGCGTTCGGTTTTTGCGGCATCCAAAAACTGCTTGTACCCTTCGCAGTATTCATCGGTCAGCTGCAAAGTTTTTTCATCTGCAACCAATCGGCCGTTTTTACGGTTGTTAAAAAGCTTTTCTTTCAATTCAGCACTTGCACTTTTTTCTGTTGACATTTTCATTTACCTCCGCAAATAGTTTTTAATAAACCGGCCGCCTCAAACTCAAAAGCAAGCGGCCCGTCGTTATTATAAAGAATGTGATCTGCCCGTTCAATATAATATGCATTTGGTTTGCCGGCATTCATCCGAAGTTTGGCCTCGCTGTTGGTTATGCCGTCACGCTCCATTATGCGGCAAAGTCGCTTTTGCTCATCAGCCAACACGGCAACCGTGCAGTCACACAGCGAATCCAAACCGCTTTCAAACAAAGTCGGTGCATCCAAAAGCACACGTTCGGCGTTCAGCTCACTGCGAACCAGCTGGGCAATGTGCGGTAGCAACGTACGGTTCAGCAGTTCCGTTTTTTCAGCACTTGCAAATGCTTCTGCCGCCAAAGCCTTACGGTCGAGCGTGCCGTCCGCCTGAACGATTTTTTCGCCGAACGCCTGTTTTAACGCCGAAAGTCCGGAAGTGCCCGGCAAAACCGCTTTGCGAGCCAGCGCGTCACAGTCAACGACTTTAAACCCGAATTTTTGAGCAACCGGTGAAATGCTGCTTTTACCGGCGCCCGTAGGCCCTGTCAATCCGATCAAAATACTCATAATTCTATCACCCGAAAAGCCGCCGAACGAATCAGGCGGTTATATACGGCAAGACCCACGCCCGTTCTTGACGGAGCGTGAACGTAGGCCGTCTTTACGCCGCAGGTATCTACACGGCGCAAAACGTCGAATAAATCGCGAGCAAGCGTCGATTCATCTGCACTGCTGCCGTAGCACAACTTTTGCGTATTGATTTCCGCTGTTTCTTCATCAAAACAAACGGCAACGCAATCGGTCTTTTCATTTACAAATCGAACGAATGCATTGGACGAACCCTCCACCAAATAGGTTTCGGTCGAAGGTGCATAATGCTTGTACTTCATCCCGGGGGAGGCTACCTTTGCGTTTGCTTCCGGCTGGACCAACACCGCAGGATCAATGCACATATCGGGAATCCATTCATACAACTGCTCCGGTGTAACAGCACCGGGGCGAAGTAGACGCGGCGGATCGGTTGCCAAAGTCACAACAGTGGATTCCACCCCGACCGTGCAGGCATCTGCCATTAAAATCGCATCAATTTTGCCGTCCAAATCAGCCAAAACGTGCCCGGCTGTCGTTGGACTTGGTTTACCGGAGGTATTCGCCGACGGTGCCGCTAACGGTCCCGCCGCACGGATCAAATCCCGTGCGATCGGATCAGACGGCATACGAATCGCCACCGTATCCAAACCGGCACAAACGCGGTCAGCGACATATTCACCGCGTTTTAGTATCATTGTAAAAGGTCCCGGCCAGAACTTATCGGCGCCCTCGATTGCTTTTGGAGGTACAGATGCCGCTACCGTTTTAAGCATTTCCAAATCTGAAATGTGTACGATCAGCGGATTATCCTGCGGACGTCCCTTTGCAGCAAAAACCTTTTCAATTGCCGCATTCTGATCGGCCGCCGCCGCAAGTCCGTAAACTGTTTCGGTAGGCATGGCAACAATTCCGCCGTTTCGCAATATTTCTGCCGCTCGGGCAATGCTTTTTTCATAATCGGCCGGTAATATACTCAACCGTTCGGTTTTCATTCTTTTTCCCTTCTTTAACGGTTTTCCTGTGCTTTCAACGCTTCGGTTCGATCATAGGCGATCAACGCATCGATCACTTCATTCAAATCGCCGTTGATAATTGAATCTAATTTATAAAGTGTCAGGCCAATGCGGTGATCGGTTAAGCGGCCTTGCGGATAATTATAGGTGCGAATACGCTCGCTTCTGTCGCCCGTGCCGACCTGTGCCCGACGGTCGTTTGCGATAGCACTGTCGTGTTCTGCCTTTGCAATATCAAAAAGCCGTAAAACACGCAAAGCCTTATCCTTATTCTTATACTGACTGCGTTCATCCTGACATTCGACCACAAGACCGGACGGCAGATGGGTCACCCGAATGGCGGAAGACGTTTTGTTAATGTGCTGACCGCCGGCACCCGATGAACGGAAGGTATCAATTTTCAAATCGGCCGGATTGATCTGCACGTCTACCTCATCGGCCTCGGGCATGACTGCCACCGTAGCCGTAGAGGTATGAATCCGTCCCTGCGTTTCGGTATCGGGCACAC
>JAKSQF010000140.1 GCA_024404235.1 Clostridia bacterium
GTAAAGGCCGTCATACTGTCGACCGTGTCGTTCGCAGAACTGTATGCGCTTTCGCGAATCAGTTGCGACAAATTGTTACCAATATCTTTATCGGCTGAAAGCACGACTTTCCCTCCAGTGAACTTACTTGATCCGGAAAACGGACTGTTTTTTCCAAGCACGTAAACCAATAACGTGCCCATGGAAGCGATCCAAACGACCGCCGCCATTGCTAAGGCGATTAATTTCGTTCTTTTTTTCATCGACTTATTTCTCCCGATTTTCTGATGCATCAGCGTTGGAAGAAAGGTCTTTTTCATCCGCCGATAACTCATCAGCCGCGGTCGGCACTGCTTCTTCGGAATGCAACACTTTATAAGCAAGCAGACCCAAAACGGCCAACCCCAACAGCATAACAATAACAACTACCGTCGCCACAACCGCTTTCGGGATGGCATTTGCGGTTATAACCGCCGCTTCATGCGGCGTGCTTTTTAAGAAAGCGGATTCAAACGCCAATTTCATTGAATTGAATTCCTTTCTTGCTGTTCCAATCAGCTTTATGACGTACGAAACGAGGCACAGAGCGATTTCGGAACAGATTTTCAAACAAAATTTCGATATTTGTAGCAGTTGCGGGCAAAAACTGCCCGCAACCGATTTATAACATTATTTCAATTTTCAATTACGCTTCTTCCCAAAATCGATGAAACCGACGGCATTTAAAACAAGGACGATAAACGCCACGCCCAAAACACCGATCAGCGCCCACATCCAACCGGGAACGTAAGAGGAATTACCGTTATGACGGGTAGCCACCCTAACAGTAACAAGCTCTTTCTTTTCGTTCGATTCATTCGGTTGCAATTCTGCCTGATTATTGGTATTGTCGGTTTGCTCTAATTGAACATCCGTATTTTCAGTGGATTCCACCTGATTTTCAGCAGGATAGTAATCTGTTGACGGAACAAAAACCTCTGCCTGATTGGTATTGCCGCCTGTTTGAGTATTGCCGTTTCCACTACCGGAATTTTGTGTAGTGGGTTTAGAAGGAGTAGCAGGCGTATCGGGAGACGGTTTTGTTTCATTTTCACTCGGTTCGGTAATATCCGTATCCGCCGAATCGCCGTCTTCGGAATCCTCATCGTCGATTGCAGGATCCTGCGGATCATCCTTATTATCAATATCTTCCTGTGTGGGCTCTTCCACAATGCGGGAAGTCCTTGAAATGCTGGTAATATTGACAGAGTCAATCGAAAGATATGCCGGGTAATCCCAAACCATGAAAGAAACCATTATGTACATTTCCTTGGATTCGGGCATAACGTCGGTCAAATCTGCCGTGTATTCCTGCTTTTCGATTTCGGAGAAGGAAGCCGTGTCAATCGGGTATTGGTTTTTCGAAATCTGCTCGGCGTCCCATTGCTTTACGTCGATCCAACCGTCTATCGGCAAATCCTCGTACGGTATTGAAGCATCGGCAACGGAGACCTTCGCATAAGAAACCTTATCGACCCATTCGGGGTTGTAGTCCGTTCGTGCCGTAAGAATTCCCTTCATGGCAAATTCTATACTTTCAACCGCTTCGTCTTCCGGAACGGAAATTTTATAAACCAAATAGCAATCCTCACCGGTGTATCCGAACAGCCGCTTTCCGAAAGCATTGACAATGCGCATACGGTGACTGTCAATCAAGTCGGTGTACTTCGCCAACAGTTGACCGTCCGAAACGGCTGTTTTGGAATCGGAAAAATTGGTGCTGGTGATACGCTCGGTCACGCCCTGAACGGTATCGCCCGTGATGGAAATACCGAACACGCTTGAATACATGGGAACATCGTAAGCCGCCCACGAAATTTTAACATAGGCAACGTAGGAATTCCCGACAGCCTCGGTCAAATCGACCGAGTAATTTTTTGCTTGCAGTTTTGTAAAATCGTTGTCGGTTGTATATTCTTCGGGGTCGAGAATATCGCCTTCCCAACGTTCTACGTCAACAAAATCGCTACCGTTTTTGGAAAGTGATACCATACCGAACGGCGTGCCGCTCCAAGCAGGGTTATAATCCTTTCGAGAGGAAAAATAACCCTTTACGGTAACGTCCAAATCGGAAAACTGGCGACCCTCCACCGTTGCAACGCGGTAGACGACCGAAGCGGTACGTCCGCCGCCCGTTGCGCACAAATGACCCTCGTTGAAGGCGTACTTAATGCGGGCATTCTGTGAAGAATCAATGCTTGTAAAAACGGTATTCAGCTGATCTGCCGAAACGTCGGACGTCTGTTTGGTGAAATCATCCGATACGTACGTTTTCGTCGTGGCCGACGTCGAAAAGGCACCTGCGGCAAAGCATAAAACGACCAGCGCCGATACGATTATTAAGGAAATGATTTTTTTCATAAAAAGCAATCCTCTGCGTTCATAAATTAGCCAATGCGGAAATTTTCCGAAAAGTCGGAACGATTACTGCTTCTTTTTGAAGCTGAGTACACCGACAGCGTTCAAAACAAGTACGACAACCGCTGCGCCCAAAACGCCGACAATGCCCCAAATCCAACCGGGAATGGCGGGAGAATCGGTGTTGTTACCTGTATCGGCACCGACAACGATATCTGCCTGCGGCTTTTCATCCTGCTGCGAAGTGACCTGACTGTCGGTATTCTCGGTTTGTTCTACCTGACTGACGACCTGCGATTCGGTCGGCACAGAAGTGACGTCGCCACCGGTTTGAGTATTACTGTTGCCGTTAAAATCGCTGACAGAAATCTGCGAAGAAGGTTGAGAAGCGGTACCGGTCGTGGAAGAGGTCTTTGAAGTAGTGCCGGAAGAAGGCTGTGTGGTGCTTTGAGTCGGTTTTGAAGTGACAGTACCTGAAGAGCTGCTGCCACCGGCGTCAGCCGCAACTAATTCGATGCTGTGAATGGAAGAATACAGCGGATAGTCGAAAACGTTCCAGGAAACACGCACGTAAATGGCTGCGGAATTCTTCGTCTTCACAGCGCTGGTCAGATTTGCGGTGTATTCTTTAACCGGCAAATTTCTGAAAGCCTGATCGTCGGTATACTGCGTTTTCTTCACGCGCTCACCGGCAAAGGAAGTAGCACGTGTGTAAGCCTTGCCGTCAGTGGATACTTCAACGTTACACACCGGTGCTTCTTTCCAGTCCGGGGAATAGCCGGCACGGGAGGCGAAATGTGCCTTCATTTTAAGATTCAGGCTGGCCGTGGTTTTGCCGTTTGTATCTAATTTGTAAACAATCTGTGCAACCTCGCCGCCGCCGGTCGGACAAAGATAACCCTTACCCCACGCGTATTTAATACGGACGTGATCGGCAGATTCAATACCGGCAAAGGTTTTGGCCAAGCTTAACTGGCCCATGTCACCGTCGGTATAGCTGGCATAATCATTCTTGACTTCTGCAAGGGTTGCTGCCGAAGCCGGCACCGTCACAAAAGAGAACAAGGCAACTACCACCGCAATTACCGTTACGAGTACTAAACATTTTTTAGTCATATAAACCATCCTCTCTCACATTTGCAACGGCTTTTTCCGGCCTTACAAATGTGAAATATTTTTTCAGCAAACAGAAAATTCTAATTTGCTCTTGTTAAAAATCGCGGAATATGCTATAATCAGGATACCCAAATCAGCTTTTTCTACGCAATTTCCAACTTTCCACAAACATTTTAGCACAAATTTGTTAAATTGTACATACTAAAATATTTCCATTTTATTCTAAAATGTAACGCAAAGAGGTGTAATTTGTGCAAACGTCCTACCGCAGACACTATTCGCTGGAAAATATCACCAACGATCAATTATACCTATGTCATTTTGGTTGGCATTATTGCGAGCCGGACTATTTATTCGGTCCCACTATCCGAAACTTTTATTTAGTCCATTACGTCGCCAGAGGAAAAGGGACTTTTGAGGTCGGCGGCGAAAAATACGAAATAAAAGCCGGACAAAGCTTTATTATTTATCCCGGTGAAACCACCTCCTACCACGCAGACAAAGACGACCCGTGGGTTTATTTCTATTTTTCTTTTAACGGTTCGGCGGCACCGGATATTCTGAATATGACCAACTTCAAAGACGGCGCCAAGGTAATCGACGTAGACGGAAGGCCTATGATTGATATTTTCCGTCGGGAAATAAACCAAATGGATTCGTTTCCCAACAAACTGTTGCACGGCATTTCCGTGCTGATGTCGGTTTTGGACATTTACATTCAATCGGTGCAGGAGGTAAACCCGTCCGCCACCAAAGTTCCGTCCTACGCTTCAAAAGCAAAGGATCTTATGGATTTTAACTTTTCGGGTAAAATTTCGGTAGAATCCATGGCCGAAATTCTTTCCATTTCCAGAAACCACCTATATCGCACCTTTAAAGAAGAGTTTGATATTTCGCCTATGGAATACCTGCTGCAACGCCGCATTTCCTTTGCCGCCACCCTACTTGCAGATACCGAAATGTCGGCAAAAGAGATTTCCGAGGTTGCGGGTTTTGATACCTATTCCGCCTTTTACCGTGCGTTTAAAATTGCCCACGGCATTTCCGCCAATCAGTACCGTGCGTTGGCTAAACAAGCCACTGCTTCAAAAAAACAATCCGGCCACTCTTAAATGAGAGAGGCGGTTTTAGCGCAAAAGGTCCACCGTATGAAAAAGAAAACACCGAAACAAACCGTTTTTATTTGCTAAAGCATTAAAACCCTTCTGATTTACGCAATTTTTCGCACTCGACCCCGAGCTGTTGTCCAAAAAACACATTGTAGAGATTTTGACCCCCTGCCGGACACTCCCATATACCTATTCTTAAATAGAGCAGTTATATTTTTAGTGCAAGAAACAAAACACAAAAATTCCCTCGAGCCATAAATCCAGCGTTTACCCATATATCCAGCGATTACCCCACATAAATCCAGCGGTTACTTTTTACGAAATTTTGATACAAAAACAAAAAAATACGGCTTTCCGGCAGGAAATCTCCCTCCTGCCGGAAAGCCATTTTTATTTGCAAAATCCTCAAACCCCTTAAACTATGGGATTTTCAGCATAAAAAATTCCACCGCAACTTTGTATCAAAATTACGGTGGAATTATGGTCATAGCATTAAAAACGGATTTAACTTAAAACCCGCATAAACACTACATTT
>JAKSQF010000141.1 GCA_024404235.1 Clostridia bacterium
GTATTCATAAGGCGTATATTCGCACCAAGGATTTTAATTTCAGCCTCAACGGTTTGGCAGGCTTTGATCTGCACGGTAAAACCGTCGGTGTAGTCGGTACCGGTAAAATCGGGCGTGTTTTCATCGACATCTGCAAGGGCTTCGGGATGAAGGTGCTGGCGTATGATAAATATCCGGCAGATATTCCCGACGTAGAATACGTCACGGCGGAAGAACTGTTCCGTCAAAGCGATATTATCTCCCTGCATTGCCCGCTGACACGGGAAACTTATCACTTGATCGACAAAAAAAGCATTGCGCTGATGAAAAAAGGCGTGGTGCTGCTGAATACCTCCCGCGGGGCACTGATTGATTCTGAAGATTTGCTCGAGGCAATCAAGGACCGTCACGTCGGTGCGGCGTGTTTGGACGTATACGAGGAAGAATCCGATCTGTTTTTTGAAGATTTTTCGGGTCATATCGTCAACGATGATACCTTGGCACGGCTGATTACCATGCCGAACGTGATCGTTACCTCCCATCAGGCGTTTTTGACGAACGAGGCACTCGGAAACATCGCTGAAACAACGGTTGGAAATATTGTGAACTATTTTGAAAAGCAGACCTGCGAAAACGAGGTTTGCCTTCATTGCCCGAATTAAAACTGGAATTTTATAAAAAGGGGTGCTTTTATGGGTAAAGCAATCAAAAATCTGTTGGTTGCCACTGGCGTCACGGCGGCCGTCGGCACGGCTTATTTAACCGTGCGGCAGTTGGTCAGCCGTACCTTGGTGCGGGAGGCACTTGACCGCGACGAGCCGAAAATTATGGTAAAGATGAAGGATAAAATCAGCGCCGGCAAGGTGGATGAAGAACTCCTTGAAAAAAGCGCCGTTTGGCGGGATAATATGGAAAAACGCCCGCACGAGGTCGTCAATATGGAAAGCTTTGACGGTACGCGCCTCGTCGGACATTGGTTCCACACCCCCAACGCCAAGCGTGTGCTGATTGCCATGCACGGTTGGCGTTCGGGTTGGTCGCGTGATTTTTGCGGCATCAACGATTTTTGGCTAAATAACGAATGCTCCGTTCTTTATCCCGAGCAGCGCGGTCAGGGGGATAGCGACGGCGAGTATATGGGCTTCGGCTTGATCGAACGGTATGACTGCCTTGAATGGATCAAATGGTTAAATCAACATAAGCCGTCGGATCTTCCGGTGTATTTGGTCGGTATTTCAATGGGCGCCACCACCGTTTTGATGACGGCCGGATTTCCGGAACTGCCCGAAAACGTGCACGGCGTTATCGCCGATTGCGGTTTTACGTCGCCCCACGCCATTTGGAAGCACGTTGCAGAAAAGAATCTGAAAATACCGTTTGAACGGAATAAAAAGCTGATCGACCGGCTTTGTCAAAGCCGTATTGAAATGGACGCCGATTCTTATTCAACGGTCGAGGCCATGAAAAATGCAACTGTTCCCATTTTCTTTATCCACGGGTTGGATGATCATTTTGTGCCGCCTTGGATGACCAAACAGAATTTTGAGGTCTGTGCTTCGCCGAAAAAACTGCTGACCGTTCCGGGCGCCGATCACGGGTTAAGCTACCTTGTCGATCAGAAAGCCTATGAAAAAATGACACTTGAATTTTTTGCGGAAAATGACGGATAAAAAAATCTCTACCCGTGAGGGTAGAGATTTTTTTATCACTGTTTACTTTTTAACCGTTCTATCGTTTGCCGTAAAAGGGGATAGGCAACTTCCGGATCATCCACCTCAAGCACGGTTTTTTCCATCGGACAGATGTCATCGCCCTTGCGGTTGATGATGTTATCGCACAACTCTCCGTAGCTGACGGCAATGCCGTTTTGCTGTAAAACGTCCCGTCCGGCTTCGCTTAATACCACAGCATAAACCGAAACGATACCGCATTTTACAAAAAGCAGCGCCGCCGCTTTGCCGACGATTTTATCTGCCACCGAATAGCCTTTTAAGTCGACCCCTTGGGCGATATAATTCATAAAGGGCGCAATGCCCGTTTGGTGCGATATTTTAATATCCTCGCCCCGAACGGCAACACAACTGACCCCGTCGGTCAGTAGATCTTTGGCTTTTTCCAAATCACTCATTTTAGTCCTCAATATCTAATTCACGCTTGTCAAATTCGGCTGATACCTGCTTTAATAAGGCACGAATTTCCAAATGCTGCGGGCACGCAGCCTCACACTTGCCGCATCCGATGCAATCGCCCGGATGTCCGTGGTCCTTGGTGTGGATGGAATAATAATAGTCGGAATTCCAATCCTTGTAGGTCTTTTTGGCATTCAGACAGGCAAAAAGATCGGGAATCAAAATCTGCTTCGGGCATCCGTCAGTGCAGTAACGGCAGGCGGTGCAGGGAATGACGCCCTGCTGCTTGAGAATTGCGCAAACCTGCTTTACCGCAAGCTGTTCTTCCTCATTGAGCGGCTTGAATTCCCGCATAAAGCTGACGTTATCCTCAACCATCGAAAGATTGCTCATCCCCGAAAGGGTCATAAAAACATCTTCAAAGCCGGCGGCAAAACGCAGCGCATAAGAAGCGTTACTGCCGGTGCGAATGCGATCAAACACGTCTGTGGCCGCCTGTGGCAGATTGGCAAGTCGTCCGCCCTTGACCGGTTCCATAATAATGACCGGCTTACCGTATTTTTGACAAACCTCGTAAACACGGCGGCTGTCTACAGCCGGATCCTCATAGTCAACGTAGTTTAACTGAATTTGTACCACTTCGATTTGCGGATATTCGGTCAAAATCTGCTCTAAAACCTCGGCCTTGTCGTGGAACGAAATGCCGAAATGCTTAATTTTTCCCTCTTTCAAAAACTCAAGCGCCGTTTCGTAGGCATGCAGTTTTTTGTAACGCTCGAATATACCCTTGTCCTGCGCGTGCATCAGGTAAAAATCAAAATAATCCACACCGCAGTCGGCTAACTGCGTTTCAAATAACGGACGAATATCCTCTGTTTTTGAAAAAAGAGTGTTGGAAAGCTTCGTGGTCAGCACAAAGCTTTCGCGCGGGTATCGGTCAGAAAGGCAGGTTTTAATGGCCTTTTCGCTTAATCCCTGCAAATAACCGTGTGCGGTATCAAAATAGTTGAAACCGTTTTGCATAAAGCAATCGACCATTTTGCAGGTCTCTTCGGTGTTTACTTTGTCACCGTCCATCGGCAGGCGCATAAATCCAAAGCCGAAATTCTTTTTGATTTCCTTGAAGGGATGGCTCATCTCAATCGCTCCTTTTTTTGATGATAGCATTGATTTCTTCGGCATAACGCACCGTTTCCATTGCATCCTTGGCGTACTTGTCGGCGTGGATGGAGGCAGCGTATTCTTCGGTCAGTACGGCACCGCCCACCACGGTTTTGCACCAGGGCGCCTTTGCGTGCAACAGTGCAACGGTTTCGGCCATGGCCGGTACGGTGGTGGTCATCAGTGCGCTCAAACCCACTAATGGGGCGTGCTGACGAACAACTTCTTCCACGATGGTTTCGGGGGCAACGTCTTTGCCGAGATCGGTCACCGCAAAACCGTAATTTTCCAATAACAACTTTACAATATTCTTGCCGATGTCGTGAATATCCCCCTGTACGGTGGCAATCACCACGGAGCATTTTCCGCCGGCGCTTTGTTGCGGAATGGCGGCTTTTATCTTTTCAAAGGCACTGTTGGCGGCCTCGGCACTCATCAATAACTGCGGCAGATAAACCGTTTTCTGCTCAAATCCGTGACCGACGGTGTCCAGCGCCGGAATAATCTCGTTCTGCACGATGTCAAGCGGATTTTCGGTCTGTAACCGCTCGACGGTCAAGGCGGCGGCACGGTCCTTTAAACCCTTGATAATGGCGTGCTGTAATGCGGGATATTCTTTTGTTTCAGCCTTTTTCTGCACGGCAACGGCCGCTCCCTCGACGGGCTGCGGCAGCGTTTCGACGTATTCAATATATGCGCCGCAGTTGTCGTCTAATCCGCTTAAAGCGTTAAAGGTGAAAAACGACTTCATCATCTCGTCCGAATACGGGTTCATAATGGCGGCCGAAAGTCCCTTGGTCATCGCCATTGTTAAAAATGTACCATTGATCAAATCGCGGCGGGGCAGACCGAACGAAACGTTGGAAACACCCAACGAAACACAGCATCCCAGCTCTTTTCGAATGCGCTCAACGGCGTTAAGCGTCTCACGAGCGGCATTTTGGTCGGCGCTGACGGTCATTGCCAGCGGGTCAAAAATCAAATCCCTGCGGTCTAATCCGTACTGCCGTGCCGTTTCCAAAATCTTGCGTGCAACGGCTACGCGCCCGTCGGCAGTGGCGGGAATGCCGCCCTCGTCCAAGGTCAGCGCTACAATCAAGCCACCGTATTTTTTCGCCAGCGGGAAGATCGTTTCCATACTTTCCTTTTTGCCGTTGACCGAATTGATCATCGCCTTGCCGTTATAGCGGCGCAAAGCGGCTTCCATTGCCACGGGGTCGGAGGAGTCGATCTGCAGCGGCAAATCGGTCACGGCCTGCAATTCCCGAACGCTGTCGGTCAGCATGGCCACCTCGTCGATTTCGGGTAGTCCCACGTTGACGTCCAAAATATCAACGCCCTTTTCCTGCTGGGCAAGACCTTCTTTTAATATGTAATCCATTTCACGGTTGCGAAGCGCTTCTTTGAAACGCTTTTTGCCCGTTGGATTGATGCGCTCACCAATCAAAACGGGGCGCTTGTCAAAGAAAACGGCGTGGGTGTAAGAAGAAACGCAGGGCAACTTTTCGGTTTCAATCTGTACCGGTTTGCAACCGACCGTCTTTTCGGATAACGCCCGAATGTAATCCGGCGTAGTGCCACAGCAACCGCCGGCAATACGCACGCCTTTCCCGATCAAATCGGATACGTCACATGAAAACTCGTCCGGCAGTACGTCGTAAACCGTTTTGCCGTCGACTACGTGCGGCATACCGGCATTCGGCTTTAACAGAACGGGAACAGAGGCATATTTCAAATACTCTTCTGCGACAGGGCGCAACGCTTTCGGCCCTAAAGAACAGTTCATACCGATCGCATCGGCACCCATCCCTTCAAGCATGGCCACCATTGCTGCCGGATCGGCACC
>JAKSQF010000142.1 GCA_024404235.1 Clostridia bacterium
GTACCGGAAAACGAAATCACGGGTGAAGCCGACGATTATACGAAGTTCCTGCGCTTTGCCGAGGTTTTGCCGAAGCTGATCGGCAACCCGATGTACCACTGGTGTCATTTGGAACTGAAGCGGTACTTCGGTTACGACGGCGTGCTGAACAAAGATACGGCCAAAGAAGTTTACGAGCTTTGCAACAAAAAACTGCAGCAGGAAGATATGACCGTGCGCAGTATCATTAAAAAATCCAACGTTAAAATGATCGGTACCACCGATGACCCCATCGATTCCCTCGAATGGCATCAAAAACTGAAAGCGGATAAAAGCTTTGACGTGCTGGTCGCTCCGTCTTTCCGTCCGGATAAAGCCATCAATATCGACAAGGAAGGCTTTGCCGAATATATCGAAAAATTAGGCACGGCGGCCGAGATGAAAATCACCTCGGTGCAGGACATTAAAGCGGCATTGAAAAAACGCTTGGACTTCTTCTGTGCCTTAGGGTGCAGAGCCACCGACCACGGTCTCGACTATATCCCGTTTGAATTGGCTGACCCTGCCGTTGTGGAGGATATCTTCCAATCGGCTATGGCCGGCAAACCCATTTCGCGTCAGCAGGCCGACAGCTATAAAACGGATATTCTGCTGTTCTTGGGTCGGGAATACGCAAAGCGCAATATCGTCATGCAACTGCACTACGGCGCACAGCGTAATACCAACGTAAAAATGTTCCGTAAATTAGGACCGGATACCGGCTTTGACTGTATTTCCACCAATAACTGCGGCGAACAACTCGTCGGCTTTATGAATGCGTTGGAAGAAGAAAACGCACTGCCGAAAACTGTTCTGTATTCACTCAATCCGCAGGATAACGAACTGCTCGGCACCATCCTCGGCTGCTTCCAGGGAACCGAGGTTGCCGGAAAGATTCAGCACGGCTCGGCCTGGTGGTTTAACGATACCAAAACCGGTATGGAAGCACAACTGAAATCCCTTGCCAACCTTTCGGCATTGGGCAACTTCATCGGTATGCTGACCGATTCCCGCAGTTTCCTGTCTTACACCCGCCACGAATACTTCCGCCGCATTCTCTGTAACCTCATCGGCGAATGGGTGGAAAACGGGGAATACCCCGATGACGAAAAACAACTCGGCCAACTGGTGCAGGATATCTGCTATAACAACGCCGAAAGATATTTCGGTCTTTAAGGTGAACGCAATGAACGTAAAAGATAAAGCAACCAAAACACAATACCCCGTAAAGGTCGTGCAGTTCGGCGAAGGCAACTTTTTGCGTGCCTTTGTCGATTATATGATCGACATTGCCAACGAAAAATCGGACTTTAACGGCAGTATCGCTATTGTAAAACCCATTCCGTTCGGCAGCCTTGACTCTTTTGAAGAGCAGGATAACCTATATACCGTCGTCCTGCGCGGTAAGGCCGACGGCAAGGTCGTTAACGACAGCCGCATTATCACCTCCGTTTCAAAAACGGTCGAAAGTGACCGTGATTACGACGGCTTTATGGCGCTGGCGCATATCGACACCCTGCGCTTCGTCGTTTCCAATACCACCGAAGCCGGTATTGTGTTTGATGAAACCGATTCCTTTGACGGCTTGCCGAACACCTACCCCGGTAAGCTGACAAAATTTTTGTATGAAAGATATACCGCATTTGGCGGTGCGGCAGATAAGGGTCTTATCATCCTGCCGGTCGAACTGATTGAAAACAACGGCGGCAAGCTGAAAGAATGCGTGCTGAAACTGTGCGACACTTGGAAACTGCCGGCCGAATTCAAGACTTGGATCGAAGAAGCCAATGTCTTTTGCAGTACTCTAGTTGACCGTATCGTTACGGGCTACCCGAAAGCAGAAGCCGCAAAAATTTGCGATGAACTCGGGTATGAGGACAAACTGTTAGACGTCGGCGAACCGTTCGGCTTGTGGGTCATCGAAAGCGAAAAGGATATCCGTGACGAACTGCCGTTGGATAAAATCGGTCTGCCGGTCGTCTTTACGGATAACCAAAAGCCCTACCGTGAACGCAAGGTGCGTGTGCTTAACGGCGCCCATACTTCGAGTGTATTGGCAGGCTATCTGTACGGCTTGGATATCGTGCGGGATTGTATGAACGACGAAAAAATGGGAAAATTCATCCGCCGTGTCGTGATGGAAGAAATCGTGCCGCAGGTCGCTTTGCCGCAGGACGAAGTAAAAACCTTTGCTGAATCAGTATTCGAACGGTTTGAAAACCCGTTTATCGACCACGCATTGCTGTCCATTTCGCTTAACTCTTTCTCGAAATGGAAGGCAAGAGTTCTGCCGTCTTTTAAGGACTATTACAAAAATAATAACGCTCTGCCGAAATTGATCACCTTCTCGTTTGCGGCATTGCTGGCGTTCTATTCTTCGACTGATTTGCGTGAAGACGGTTTGTACGCAAAACGTGCCGACGGTACGGAATATGTAATCCACGACGACCGTGCTGTGCTGGAATTCGTGGCGCAAAACGTCGAAAAAGAAAGCTTTGTTCATGACGTATGTGCCAATAAGGACTTCTGGGGCGAAGATTTAAGCCGGTATGCCGGTTTTGAATCTGCCGTTGCCGATTGGTACAAAAAAATCACAGCCGACGCAAACGCCGCTGTGACCGAGGTTCTGACATAATGAAACTTTTCAAAATCAACGAAAACGATACGGTCGCCGTTGCGGTAGAACCGCTTAAAAAGGGTGAAACCGTTGCGGTGGCAGGGGAAAGCATTACCTTGCTGTCAGACGTTCCGGCCGGCCATAAGGTCGCCCTAAAAAGCGTTCGAAACGGCGAAAACGTTCTGAAATATGCCTATCCCATCGGCCGCGCCAAGACGGATATTCAAAAAGGCGAGCATATCCATACCCATAACTTAAAATCCAATCTGTCGGATTTGCTCGAATATAAATACCAACCGAATTTTGCCGAAGTAAAACCGCAGCCGACCCGCACCTTTATGGGCTACCGCCGAAAGAACGGCGTCGGCATTCGCAACGAGGTGTGGATTGTTCCCACCGTCGGCTGTGTCGGTGCAATCGCCAGCGAAATCGAAAAAAAGGCACAAGCCTATAAAACCGACCGAATCGACGGCATTTATGCCTACCACCACCCGTACGGTTGCTCTCAACTGGGCGGCGATATGGAAAACACCTTAAAATACTTGGCAGGACTTATTAACCACCCGAATGCCGCAGGGGTTTTGGTGGTCGGCTTGGGGTGTGAAAACGGCAATATCGCAGAGCTTCAAAAGGTTTTGGGTTCTTGGGATGAAACCCGCGTTCGTTTCCTTTGCTGTCAAGACGAGGAAGACGAGGTGGCACGCGGTGTCGAAATCGCCAAAGAGCTTTGCTCGCTTGCAGATTCGTTCATGCGAGAAGAATGCCCCGCTTCGGAACTGATCATCGGCTTGAAATGCGGCGGCTCGGACGGCTTTTCGGGCATTACCGCGAACCCGCTTTTGGGCGCATTTTCGGATAAACTCATCGGTATGGGCGGCAGTACGGTTTTGACCGAGGTGCCCGAAATGTTCGGCGCCGAAACCATTTTAATGAACCGCTGCCGTACCGAAAACGAATTCAATAAAACGGTTGTGCTCATCAATAACTTCAAAAAATACTTTATGCGCTATGGGGAAAAGGTGGACGAAAACCCCTCGCCCGGCAATAAAGAGGGCGGCATTACCACGCTTGAAGATAAGTCGCTCGGTTGCGTGCAAAAGGGCGGTACCGCACCCGTAGAAGACGTGCTTGCCTACGCACAGCCGGTTGCTAAAAAAGGTCTTTCGCTGTTGCAGGCCCCCGGTAACGATTTGGTGGCCTCCAATGCGCTGGCGGTATCGGGCGCACAACTTATTCTGTTCACCACGGGCAGAGGTACACCGTTCGGTTGCCCTGTGCCTACGGTAAAGGTTTCAAGCAATACGGCACTTGCAACCAAAAAGAAAAACTGGATCGACTTTAACGCCGGTGTTCTGTTGGAAAACGTTTCAATGGAAACGGTGGCCGATGAACTGTTTGAAACGGTCTTAAAAATTGCTTCGGGTGAGGTCACGGTCAAATCCGAAGCACTGGATAAACACGAGCTTGCCATCTTCAAAGACGGCGTCACACTTTAAGGAGATTTTTGAAAATGGAAAAATACATACCCGTCGTGGTCATAAAAGAGTTATCCGAAACGGATAAAATCTTAACGGCTCTTAAAAACGTCGGCATCAACTGTGCCGAAATCACCTTCCGCACGGCTTGTGCGAAGGAGGCTATCGAATACGCAATAAAGAATTACCCCGAAATGTCTATCGGTGCCGGTACGGTCATCAATGCCGAACAGTGCAAGCAAGCACTGGATTTAGGCTGTGAATTTATCGTATCGCCCGGCCTTTCGGTCGAGGTGGCAAAGCTTTGTAAGGAAAGAAATATCCCGTATTACCCCGGTTGTGTTACGCCGACCGAAATTATGCAGGCATTGGAACTGGGTCTTACCACCCTTAAATTCTTTCCGGCCAACGTCTATGGCGGCTTAAAGGCATTAAAGGCACTTTCCGCACCGTTCCCGCAGGTGAAGTTTATTCCCACCGGCGGTGTGGATAGAAGCAATATTGACGAATTTTTGGCATTCGATAAAATTGCGGCCATCGGCGGCAGTTTCTTCGTGAAAGAAGCCTTGGAAAAGATGGGGGAGTAAGAAATGAAAGTTGTAACCTTCGGTGAAATTATGCTGCGTTTAGCCCCCAACGGCTATTACAGATTCTTTCAGGATGACCAAATGCAGGCAACCTTCGGAGGCGGTGAAGCCAACGTTGCGGTCAGCCTTGCAAACTTCGGTTTAGATAGTACTTACGTTACCAAACTGCCGACCCACGCCATCGGTCAGGCGGCAGTAAACTCGCTGCGTTACTTCGGTGTTGATACCACTAAAATCACCCGTGGCGGTGAACGTGTCGGTATCTACTATCTTGAAAAGGGCGCTTCGCAAAGAGGATCGGTCTGCATTTACGACCGTAAGTATTCGGCGATCCAAATGGCAGAAACAACCGACTTCGATTGGG
>JAKSQF010000143.1 GCA_024404235.1 Clostridia bacterium
TGACATCGGGCAATGCTTTGTATATAATAACGAAGGTTTTGAAAATTCGCCCCTTTCGGGCGTAAAAAATGCAAGGGAGTCCTTTCATGTTTCAAAAGAACAGTAATGAAAATAAGCCCACCGTAGCAGAGAACAAAGCCAATAAAATTTTCCGCGTCTTTTTGGTCGTCGTTCTTTGTCTGCTGTCGGTCGCATCTGCCGTTATGCTGCAAAATTCCATCAAGACCTATCGCATTGCAGACGGCGAAATCAGTTATGTTTATCGCACCATCAACGGTGATCTGCCGCAGGCACTCAGCAACACCGATTTAAAATCGGATCAGTACCGCATCGTTTCTTCTTCGACCGATGCAGATGTAACTTCGGTTGAAATCGAGTATGTTTTTCCGGTTTACGTCACGGTTGCTAATGAAACTAAAGAGTATTTGACGGCCGGCGGTACCGTGGCCGAGGTTTTGACCGAAGCCGGTTATACGGTCGATGAATTTGATTTGGTTCAGCCCGCCGCCGATGCAAAGATCAGCGAAACGACTTATATTGATTATACCAATATTGATTATAAGGACGTAAAAGAAACCGAAGCCATTGCCCACAAAACCGTAACCGTAAATAATAAGAACCTTGAAAAAGGTAAAAAGAAGGTTACCGAGGGTAAAGACGGTGTTTTGGAAATCACCTATAAGGTAAAATACGTCAACGGTGCCGAAACCGATCGTACCGAAACCGCAAAGACCGTTGTGACCCCCGCAGTCGATACCAAGTGCGAGGTCGGTACCAAGGTTAAGACGGTTGCCAAAAAAACGGCACAGACCACAACCGTTAACGCCAATGCAAAGCCCTATACTCCGAATAAGAATCTGTCGGTAAAGCAGCGCGTTCTGGCTGTTGTCGGCAATGTGAAAATTGCCTATAAAAACGGCGCAAAGGCCGTTTCCAAACTGCTTCCGCGCGAAACCATCGAGCTGGATGCAAACAACCGTCCGCTTAAATATTCCAAGAAGGTTACCGTTCAGGCTACGGCCTATACGCATACCGGTCATAATTGTTCTACCGGCGTTAAGCCGACTCCGGGTTACATTGCCGTCAATCCGAAGATCATTCCTTACGGTACGAAAATGTTTATCGTATCCAAGACCGGCAATATCATCTACGGTTACGCCGTTGCGGCGGATACCGGCGGTTTTGCCAAAAGCCGCCCGACCAATGTTGACCTGTTCTACGATACGTTGGCAGAATGCCGTCAGTTCGGTCGCAGAGATGTAGATATCTATTTCCTGCCGTAATTTTTTAAAAATTCCCCGATTTTTACTGTTTTGGTAAAAGTCGGGGTTTGTTTTGATTTCGCATACCGTCACCGTTTCGGCAAAAAATAACGGTGAAAGGATGCGATTTCGTTGAATCGTTTATTTTTGTCGTTGATGCTCTGCGGCGCTGTGTTCACCGGCGCGGCGTGTGACCTGCCGGTCGAGGAGGCGCAATATTGTCGGGAATGGCACAATTCTCCGCGGTATGAAACCCGTTCGGAGGGAATCTGCCGCCCGTTTGACCTTTTTGCTTGGGAATATCCGAAAAAAGCTGATGATTTTTAAAAGAAAATCTTGACAAACCCCGGCTGAAACGATATAATAATTGTTGCTACGATAGAGGTGGAAGTATGACGCTGGATTTAAAACGAATTTTCGCAAATGAAGGCGCCGTCCTGCCGGTATCAACCGAACTGGATATGAGTGACGTCGACCATGCGGGCGGTTATCCGCTCAAAAAGCCCGTTTGTGTCAGTGGCTCGGTTTCCAATCGTGCCGGCGTGGTACAGCTTCATTTGGAAATGTCTTACGAGTATGAAGGTCTTTGTGACCGTTGCGGTGCTCCCGTTTCCCGTTCCTTTACCGTTCCTTATGATAAGGCGTTGGCCCTTTCTATCGAAGGGGAAGAAAGCGATACGATCCTGACCGTTCCCGATATGCAGCTCGATGTGGACGAGCTCGTTTATACCGAGGTGTATGTCAGCCTGCCGACCAAGTTCCTTTGCCGTCAGGACTGCAAGGGTCTTTGCCCGACTTGCGGCAAAAACCTGAACGATGGGGCGTGTTCGTGCGATCATACCGAAATTGATCCTCGCCTTAAAAAATTAGCGGATTTATTAACCGATATAGAGAATAGTTCAAAGTAAGGAGGGCTGAACAATGGCAGTTCCGAAGAGAAAAACATCGAAAGCCAGACGTGATAAAAGAAGAAACAACGTTTGGAAGATCAGTGCACCGGCACTGGTTAAATGTCCGTCCTGCGGCGAATACAAACGCCCGCACAGACTGTGCCCCGCTTGCGGCAAATACAATGACCGTGAGGTTGTTAAAGTCGCGGAATAATTTTTGAAATACAGAGGGGGAGCGATCCTCCTCTGTTTTTTTGAAATGGTGGTGAAAACGTTGTCAGTTGCCGTTAGTGACGTTGAAGCAAACAGTCCGGCCGAAAAAGCCGGTATCAAGGCGGGTGACCGCCTGCTGAAAATCGGAAAAGAAGAAATAATGGACGTGCTGGACTACCGTTTTTACCAAAACGCAAGGCGACTTTCGCTGGAAGTCGAAACGGCGGCCGGCAAGCATAAAAAAATCCGAATCAAAAAGGACGAATATGAAGAACTCGGCCTTTTGTTCGATACTTATCTGATGGACGAAAAACGCTCCTGCAAAAATAAGTGCGTTTTCTGTTTCATTGATCAATTGCCGCCCGGCCTGCGCGAAAGCCTTTATTTTAAGGATGACGATTCCAGACTTTCCTTCCTGTTCGGCAATTATATTACGCTTACGAATATTACCGAACACGAAATTGCCCGCATTATAAAAATGCACATCAGCCCGATCAATATTTCGGTGCATACGACCAATCCAGAGTTACGGGTCAAAATGATGACCAATAAAAACGCCGGTGCCGTTCTTTCGGTTATTGATCGGTTGAATGCGGCCGGTATTCGAATGAACTGTCAGTTGGTGCTGTGTCCCGGTTGGAATGACGGTGCCGAGCTGGAACGCTCTCTGCGGGATCTGACCGCACTTGAAATGGTGGAATGTATCGCCGCCGTTCCGGTCGGTCTTACCAAATTCCGTGACGGTCTGACACCGCTTGAACCCTTTGACCGCAAAACAGCAGGGGACGTGCTGGACGTGATCGACCGCTTCGGTGACGAATGTATGCAAAAATACGGCGAACGGCGTGTTTACGGGGCTGATGAATTCTATTTGATGAGCCACCGCGAAATTCCGCCGGCCGAGTATTACGGCGACTTTTTACAGCTGGAAAACGGCGTCGGTTTGTGGGCACTGCTTCGCAGTGAAGTTGAAGAGGTGCTGGCAGAAACCGAACCGGTACTGAAAGCACCCCGCAAAATCAGTATTGCCACCGGTGTTTCGGCGGCTCCGCTGCTGCGTGAAATTGCCGACCGCTGTCAGCAAAAATGTCCGCAGCTTTCCTGCACGGTGTACCCCATTGTCAACCACTTTTTCGGGGAACGCATCACCGTGGCGGGCCTTGTTACCGCAACCGATTTGATCGAGCAACTGCAGGGGAAAGACCTTGGTGAAGCATTGCTCATTCCGTCGTCCATGCTGCGTGCCGAGGGGGATCTTTTCCTCGACAGCATCTCGCTGACGGAGGTTTCCGAAAAACTGGGTGTACCGGTCATTCCTACCGATAACAGCGGGGAAGAACTGGTCTGTCGTATCTTTGGAACGGAGGATTCTTACAATGGAATTTCGATATGATACACAACTGCTGATCGAGGGCGAAAATTTAGACGAAGACGCCATCAACGATTATTTTGTCACGCATTTCAAGGGTGACAGCCTTTTGGCGGTCGGGGATGAGTCGCTGATTAAAATTCACTATCATACCAATGAACCGTGGCAGGTGCTTGAATACTGCGCGGGACTGGGCGAAATTTTTGATGTCGTGGTAGAGGATATGGACCGTCAGGCTCGCGGTTTGCAGGGCTGACGATAGGAGGAAATTATGGCGAAACCGATTGTGGCCGTTGTCGGACGGCCGAACGTTGGGAAATCCACGCTTTTTAATAAACTGATCGGTCAGCGTATGTCCATTGTAGACGATACGCCGGGTGTTACCCGTGACCGTATTTATGCCGATGCCGAATGGTTAAACCGTAAGGTAATGCTGGTCGATACCGGCGGTATCGAGCCGAAAACCGACGACGTTATTTTAGCCGGTATGCGCTCGCAGGCACAGTTGGCGATCGAAACCGCCAATGTGATCATTATGGTCACCGACCTGCAAACCGGCGTTACCGCAACCGATATGGAAATTGCCGCCATGCTGCAGCGCAGCGGCAAGCCGATCGTTTTGTGCGTTAATAAGTGCGATAAGGTGGGCGACGCCCCGCTTGAAATTTACGAGTTTTATAACCTCGGTCTGGGGGATCCTATTGCCGTTTCTTCGGTACACGGCCACGGAACGGGCGACCTGCTGGATGCCGTGTTCCAATATCTCCCGCAGGAGCTTTTTGACGAGGACGACGAGGATATTATCAACGTTGCCGTCATCGGAAAGCCGAATGCCGGAAAATCTTCGCTTGTCAATAAAATTTCGGGTGAAGAACGCTCCATTGTTTCCAATATTGCCGGTACTACGCGTGATGCGATTGATACCGTTGTGGAAAACGAGCAGGGCAGATTCAATTTCATTGATACGGCGGGTCTGCGCCGTCAAAGCCGTGTCGAGGATAAAATCGAAAAATACAGTGTCTTGCGTGCCAAAATGGCGATCGAACGTGCCAACGTGTGCGTGATTCTCATCGACGGTCACGATGGCTTTACCGAGCAGGATTCCAAGGTGGCCGGTCTTGCGTTAGAACAGGGAAAAGCCTGCATTATTGCCGTCAACAAGTGGGATATCGTGGAAAAAGACGGGCAGACTATGGATAAATACCGCAAAAAACTGATGAACGATTTTTCCTTTATGCCCTATGCACCCATTATCTTTATTTCGGCCAAAACCGGTCAGCGGTTGGATCGTTTGTTTGAACTGATCAAATACGTTTATGCG
>JAKSQF010000144.1 GCA_024404235.1 Clostridia bacterium
CCATTCGCAAGGCTTTCGATATTCCCGTTCCGGAAAACGTTGCAACCGATACGGCTATCCCCGTGCGTCCGCCGGTGATGTGTCCGGGTTGCCCGCACCGTGGTCTGTTCTATACACTCACCAAGCATAAAATCACCGCTTTGGGGGATATCGGCTGCTATACGCTCGGCAGTGCCGCACCGTTGTTTGCGCTTGATTCCACCCTTTGTATGGGCGCTTCCGTTTCGGGTATCCACGGCTTTAATAAGGCCGGCGGCAGCGAAAGTGAAAAGCAGACCGTCTGTGTCATCGGTGACTCCACCTTTATGCATTCGGGTATGACGGGCCTTGCCAATATTGCCTATAACGGTTCCAATTCCACCGTTATTATTCTCGATAACTCCATCACCGGTATGACCGGTCATCAGCAGAATCCGACGACCGGCTACACCATCAAGGGCGATCCGGCTTACGCTATCAATCTTGAAGATCTGTGCCATTCTATCGGCATTAAGCGTGTTCGCGTGGTCGATCCGTACAACCTGCAGGAGTGCGAGGAGGCCATTCTCGAAGAACTGTCGGTCGAAGCACCGTCGGTCATCATTTCCCGCCGTCCGTGTATGCTGCTCAAGTACGTTAAGGCCAAACCGCCCGTCAAGGTCAACGAGGATAAGTGCGTTGGCTGTAAGATGTGTATGAAGATCGGTTGTCCGGCAATCAGTATGAAAAACGGCAAAGCACATATCGACTTCACCCAGTGCGTCGGCTGTGACGTCTGCACGCAGATGTGTAAACTGAACGCCATCGAAAAAGGAGAACGGGAATGAGTACGAAGAATATTATGATCGTCGGTGTCGGCGGTCAGGGAAGTCTTTTGGCAAGTAAACTTTTGGGCTCGTTGCTCACCGACGAGGGCTTTGACGTCAAGGTCAGCGAAGTACACGGTATGAGTCAGCGCGGCGGCTCGGTCGTGACCTACGTTCGCTTTGGTGATAAGGTCTATTCACCCGTTATCAGCGAGGGTGAAGCCGACGTTATCGTTTCGTTTGAAAAAATTGAAGCGGCACGCCACTTGAAATGCCTGAAAAAGGACGGTAAAATCATCGTCAACACGCAGGAAATCGACCAGATGCCGGTCATTACCGGTGCGGCTGAATATCCGACTGATATCATCACCGAAATGAAGGATAAGGGCGTGTTTGTCGATGCGATCGACGCTTTGGAACTGGCCAAGCAGGCCGGCAACGCCAAAAGCGTTAATATCGTGCTGATGGGTCGTGTTGCTAAGTACTTTGATATCCCGTATGAAAACTGGATCGCGGCTATCAAAAAGAACGTGAAGCCGCAGTTTGTTGACGTAAACGTCAAGGCGTTTGAGCTGGGCTATCAGCTGTAAAATCATAACGAAAAACAAAAGCACCGATGTACGGCAGTACGTCGGTGTTTTTTTGTCAGCCAAAACATAACATTTTGAATATAAATTCATAACATTCTGTTATTGTCTTGGATTTTGAACTGTGTTATTATATAAAAGTAAAAAATATTTGCGATCCTATTCTGTTAAAAAAGCAGATAAATCGTAAAACGGAGGAAGATTTATGAAAAAAGTTCTTGCTTTACTGTTGGCACTTTTTTTGGTCGTCGGACTTGTGCCGACGGGATTCGTTTTTGCCGAAGAAACCACACCGGCAAATACACCCGTCTACCATATCACGACCGAAGCGGTTTACGGCACTGTGTACGCCGCCGACCATGTTATGTACCAAAAAGATACGGTGCCGCATACACTGGGCATTTCATTTGATTATTATGCCGTGGGCGGCAGCCTGCGGGTACAAAACGCTTCGGGCGGGCTTTTTACCGACGGCTCAAAGGTCGTTCGCGACACGCAAACCGGCAGTGAAATGCTGCAGGGCGGCGTCAATCATTTTTCCGGCACCGTTACCACCGCCGGCAGTACGAACGGCAGTTACGTCGGCTATGCTCTGGGTATCAGTTCCCGCGGGGTCGTTTGCGATTATTATATTTGGAATATCGTTTACACGATCGACGGCGTAGATTATGATGTTACAAATTTATTCATCCCCGATGGCACTTCAATGGAAACGACCACCTACGGTGCGGTTTTCGGCTCGTCGGAGGAGGAACCTGACGAAACCGATCCTTCCACCACGGTTTATCACATCAATACCGAAGCGGTTTACGGCAGTGTATATTCCGCCGATCGTGTTATGTACCAAAAAGATACCACGCCGCATACGTTAGGCATTTCGTTTGATTATTATGCCATCAGCGGCAGCCTGCGGGTACAAAACGTTTCAAACGGCCTGTTTACCGACGGTTCAAAGGTCGTGAAGGATGCGCAAACCGGCAGCGAAATGCTGCAAGGCGGCGTCAATCATTTTTCCGGCACCGTTACTACTGCCGGCAGTACGAACGGCAGTAACGTCGGTTACGCCTTGGGCATCAGCGCCCGCGGTGTCGTTTGCGAGTACTATATTTGGAACGTCGTTTACACGATCGACGGCGTAGATTACGACGCCACCAATTTATCTGTTCCCGAAGGCATCACAATGGAAACAACCACCTACGGTGCTGTCTTCGGCGGGGAAGACGAGCCGGTCGACGAGGACGTTCAGGCCTATCAGCTGGACTTTGTCAATCACACCGCCTCAAACGGTTTTCCGACCGTTCGCTTTACCGAAGCATACAGTGCTACCGGAAAGTCGGTCACACTCAGCTTTGACTATTATCTGCCGGAAGCCATTCCGCAGGTGATGATGAAAAACGTTTCCAGCGGCCGCGATTTGATCGACGAAGCGACCGGTACCCACCTTCTGCAAAAGGGTGTTCACCATTTCTCGTTTAAGGATTCCTCGTTTGACAGCAGTTGTTTTTCGCCGGGATTCCAAATGGGTAATGCCGTTTTCGGTCAGATTTATATTTGGAACTATTCCGCCACCGTAAACGGTTTGGAAAGCTTTGTCGGTGCAAGAGGGGAAGCCCCTGTTTACGAGCTTCTTTACAGCGAAATTCCGTTTGAAGGCACCTCGGTCATCGAAAGCATTTCGGGTACTACCGTTACGCTTAACGCCCAAAGCGGTTACGAATACAGTGCCGACGGGGAAACCGTCGTGGATTCCAACGTTTTCGAAAATCTGTCCTACGATACGAAATATACCTTCTATTCCCGTAAGGTCGGCAGTACCAATAACGGTAGGGGATCGACCGTACTGATTCCGTCGGCGCCAGCCGTGCTGTACGGTGAAACCCGCCTTTCGGTGCTGAAAAACAGCGAATACGAATACAGTATTGACGGCAAAAACTGGAGTCGTTCCAATAACTTTGGCAACCTGACTGCCGGCGCTTCCTACACCGTTTATCAGCGGTTGATTGTCAAGGGTACCGTGTACCCCGTCAGCAGTGAGGGAACGACCGTTTTGCTGAACGGACACGATAACCTCCCAATGACCGATGCCAATGCTTTGCGTCTTGTTAAGCAGGCAGTTCTCAGCGATAAGAACGATTACGCCGCCGATATCAACGCCGATTGGATCGTCGACGTGCGCGATTTGGTGCACTTAAAGAAGAAACAGGCCGGCTTGTTGGCAGAGGAATATGATACCGTTCCCGCCGCCATTCGCACCTACTTGGATGAGGCAAAATTCTATAATACCGAGGACTACACCTACACGGTAAGCCCCACCTACGTTAAGGATTATATCCGTCCGATGCCGGTTGAAATCTCCTTCGCCGTACCGAATGCCGCACAGGCTTCTGCGGTGACCGTTTCGGTTTCGCCCAATGCCGATATGTCGGGTGCAACGAATTATTACTTTACCGCCGCACAGATCAAAAACGGCTCGGTTACGGCCGCGGTTTACCATCTGTTTGTCGGTACTAAGTATTACTGGCAGGCCACCGTTTCTTATCAGAACGGTACTACACAGCAATCGGGCGTCACACCGTTTATCGTAAAAGACGGCGTCCGCTTCATTAACACCGAAAAAATCAATAATATGCGTGACGTCGGCGGCTGGATGACGCAGGACGGCGAAATGGTCAAGCAGGGATTGGTTTACCGCAGTGCGCACATGGACGATGCCACGGCCAACGATAAAAATCTGCTGAAAAACGTGCTCGGCATCAAGACCGAAATCGACCTGCGCCGCACGGATGAAAATAACGGCATCACGTCAAGTCCGTTGGGTAACGACGTAACCTACGTACACATTTCGTCCTACAACTATACCGGCTATTTCACCGATCCGGCCTTGGCGGCAAGCGTGTTCCGTATGTTCGCGTCGCCGGATAATTACCCCATCGCGTTCCACTGCGTCGGCGGTGCCGACCGTACCGGTACGCTGGCATTTATGCTCAAAGCACTGCTCGGCGTGGAAGAAAACGACCTTGTGGCCGATTTCGAGTTGACCCCCGGCCGTGTCCGCAATAGCTCCGACTGGACGAATTTCCCCGCCTTTATGAGTGCCGTTCACGCCCTGCCGGGTGATACCCTGCAGGAAAAGGCTTATAACTTCTACCACGACCGTGCCGGTTTGACGGCAATGGAACTGTCCAACATTACAAACATTCAGCTGAACGATTCCGCTCTGTTTGCGAATGAATCCTTGGGCAGTCAGACGGTCACCGCCGGCAATGATGCCACGTTCCGGCTGATCGAACGTCAGTCGGGCGGTGTGGCTTCCGTTACCTTGAACGGCGCTGACGCCGATTATTCCTACGCAAACGGCACCTTGACCGTACGCAACGTAACGGGTAACGGAACGGCAAGCGGCACCATCACTTTGCGTGACGGTAAAACGCTTGATTTCGAAGTGTCCGTAAAGTAAACCGTAAATTAAAGCAAGTAAAAGCACCGTCATACGGCAGTATGGCGGTGCTTTTTTGACCGATCAATACCGCTTTGCTGTAAAAGATTGCAGTTGCCAAATCCTGCTGATTATGATATATTAAAGATAAATCAGTGCATTGTCTTAAATGTATTACGGGCAAATTCCATTAAGGGGAAAGACTATGAAATACAGAAACGATAAAT
>JAKSQF010000145.1 GCA_024404235.1 Clostridia bacterium
GGCCAAGTCGGCGCCGCCGTAGGCATACGCCGCATTGATTTTGCCGTAGCCGTGACCGGGGATCGGCACCAGACTGTCCCGCACGACCGACACCAATTTGACCGTATGGCGGTTTTGATCAAGGCTTAAAATCATCATACTGTCGGCGCGGCCGCTAAACGCTTTCGGACTGCGGGTATCTAACCCGAATAAAGCAATATTTACAATACTGCTGTTATATTTCAATGGATTACGCGGCTGTTTTTGTGTTTTCTTCTTTGCCGGTTGTGAGGACACCGGCGCGACAGATTCGGTGGATACGACCTCCGGCTCGGAAACGATGATTTCTTCCGACACTGTTTCCTCCACCTTCGGCTTTTTACCGCAGGAAGCAAAAGACAGCAACAGCACTGCCGCCAAGATTAGCGCAACGACCTTTTTCATAAACATCCCTCAATGATATTATTCTAATAGAATTATACCTAAAGCCAAGGGTGTTGTCAATTCCGTTACATTATAAAAAATCGTTATAGATTTTAGCAAAATAATATAGTATAATAAACTTGAAAGCAGGTGAGTTTATGCCGGAAAGCGTATTGGTAGGTATGAGCGGCGGGGTCGATTCCTCCGTTGCGGCGGCCGTATTACTGGAAAAAGGATTTATGCCGACGGGCTGTACCCTGCGGCTTTTTGACAAGGGCGACGATCCGCTGAAAGAAGCACGGGATGCCGCCGACGTTTGCGAACGATTGGGTATTGCACACATCGTCCCCGATTTGCGTGAGCTGTTTTGCAACACCGTGATCCAAAACTTTTTAGATGAATATTTGAGCGGACGCACGCCGAATCCGTGTATTGTATGCAATAAAACCGTAAAATTCGGCCGAATGCTGGATATTGCGCGTGAAAACGGCATTGACAAGGTTGCTACGGGACATTATGCCACCGTCATGCAACAAAACGGACGGTATCTGCTGATCCGCCCGAAAGACCGTTCCAAGGATCAGACCTATGTTTTATACCACCTGACGCAGGATCAGTTGGCGCACACACTCTTCCCGCTGAACGACCTGACCAAAGACGAAGCACGGGAGATGGCCGAACGCTACGGCTTTGTAACAGCGCACAAAAAGGACAGCCAAGATATCTGCTTTGTGCCGGACGGCGATTATGCCGCCTTTATTGAAAAAACGACCGGCATTTCGGCAGAATCGGGCAATTTTATTGATACGGACGGTCGCATTTTAGGCACGCATAAGGGCGTGATCCGTTACACCGTCGGGCAACGGAAAGGTCTTGGCATCGCCTTAGGAAAGCCGGCGTTTGTATTATCGAAAGATGCTGACAAAAACACCGTAACTTTAGACACCGACGAGCAAAAACTATTCTACCGACGGGTATTGGTAGAGAAAACGAACTTTATTCCGTTCGATAAGCTGACGGGTGATTTGAAAGCAGAGGTCAAACTGCGTTACCGCCACACGGAACAACCGGCCGTGATCCATCCGTTGGATAACAACACCGTTTTAGTTGAATTCAACACACCGCAACGCGCCCCAAGTCCCGGGCAGGCGGCCGTTTTTTACGACGGCGACACCGTACTGGGCGGCGGCACGATCGTAAAAGGAGAAGAATAATGGAACAAAATTACGAAAAGATAATAAAGGCGCTGGAGCGCAACAAAATGCGCGGCCTTTACGCCGAAAGCAAGGCGCAAGCCGTCGAAATGGTAAAAGAAATGCTGTTTGACGGTTGCACCATTACGACAGGCGGTTCGGTCAGTTTGGAGGAATGCGGTGTTTGGGATTTGATCCACGACCCCCGCTACCGTTTTGCCGACCGCAACCGTGCAGGACTGACCCCCGAAGAAAAGGAGGAAATTTTGCGCAGTAACGTCGGCGTGGATTTCTTCTTCTGTTCGACCAATGCCATCACCGAAAACGGCGAACTGATCAACATCGACGGTTTTTGCAACCGCATTGCCGCCATCAGCTTCGGCCCGAAGCGTGTGGTGATGATCGTCGGCAAAAACAAGATCGTCCCGACGTTGGAGGAAGGCTTTTTGCGGGTCAAGAAAATTGCCGCCCCGAAAAACTGCGTGCGTTTGAATTTGGACACTCCATGCGCCAAATTGGGGCATTGCGTTTCGTTAGAGCGCACCGACCGACCGCTGATGACCGACGGCTGCAACAGCGACCGCCGCATTTGCTGTAGTTATCTTGTTTCGGCGCAGCAACGCATCGTCGACCGAATCACCGTCATTTTAGTCAACGAAGATTTGGGATATTAAGGCGGTAAAAGAGGAGTTTTTGAAATGGAAATTACCTTAAACCCCGATGAAAACATCGTTAAAACCGTAAAAGAGGGATTAAAGCGTACCGGTGGTTACTGTCCCTGTAAGCGGGCGCACACACCCGAAAACAAGTGTATGTGCGAGGAATTCCGCGCGCAGATAAAAGACCCCGAATTCGAAGGCTTTTGCCACTGTATGCTGTACTATAAATCAAAATAAGGAGAAGCAATATGGCTGAAATAACGATTACGACCGATAATTTTTCGGATGAGGTTTTCGGCGCCGGAATGCCGGTATTATTGGACTTTTGGGCAACCTGGTGCGGCCCGTGCCAAATGGTGGCGCCCATTGTAAAGGAATTGGCGGAAGAACTGGACGGCAAGGTAAAGGTCGGCAAGGTTAACGTGGACGAGCAGCCCGAGTTGGCCGAGGCTTTTCGCATTGAAAGTATTCCGACCTTGGTCGTTTTGGTGGACGGTGCCGTTACCAATATGTGCGTCGGCTACCAACCCAAAGAGAAAATCAAGAAAATGTTGGGATTGTAATTCCCATTGCATTAGAAAATGACAGTTGCAGTCAGGCCCTCCGGCTAAGCCGGAGGGCCTTGTTGTTTCCAATATATAATCATTCTCACGAATGAGCAATGTACCAGTGATCGGAAAACCATTTATCCGAAATTTTATATTCGTCTTGCAGTTCCGCACCGTTTTCCGTATAAATCAGGTACTCGCCCTCGCCAAGCTTAGATACTGTCACAAATTCGACAGTAAAATTATCGTTAGCGTAATCCGGAAATATATAAACAAGTTGTTTCATCATCTCTTTTATAAGGCGGGTGCTGTCACTCGTCTTAATTTTATTTTTATTTGTCGTAATGTAATATATAATTGCATTTCGAATAAACAAAATCAAAATTTCCGTTAAGAGGCGGCCAATCCTTAGTTATTTCTTTAATATTTCATTTTCTTTTAAGAATGAAACGATTTGTTCCAAGCTTTCCTGATTATTTTCATAAAAGCTTTCTGTGGAAATTAACTTTTCCGCATCTGTCATCTGACAGGCGCCCGGATCCGGAGTGGATTTTCTGTTGCAATTACTACTGTAAATCGGTATAATCTATAATAGTTGTTTTGGCAAGGAGGAAATAATATGTTCAGTTACGTTTGGCCGATCGCTTTGGTCGTGCTTTCCAACACTGTTTATCAGGTCTGTGCCAAGGAAATTCCCGCAAAGGTCAGCCCCTTTGCTTCGCTGACGGTCACCTATCTGATCGGTGCCGCCTTTACGGCGATATTGCATTTTGTGACCCACCCAAGCGACAACTTTTTCAAACAGCTTCCCCAATTAAACTGGGCTTCGTACGTGTTGGGGTTGGTCATCGTCGGGTTAGAGGTCGGCTTGATTTACGCCTACAAGGCCGGTTGGCAGGTCAGCACAGCCTCGATCGTGCAAAGTGCCTTTTTGGCCGTGGCGCTGATTTTCGTCGGTGCATTACTGTACAAAGAAGGTATTTCGTGGAATAAGCTGACCGGTATTGCGCTTTGCCTTATGGGACTTGTGTTTATCAATTACAAGTAATTCTCCCGAAACCCGAGGGAAACAGCGGGTTGCTTTTCAAAACATTTTTGCGGTGATATAATCTTTTCGGAGGTGGCGACGATGGAAACAAAAAATATTATATTTGAGCTGCGCACAAAGAAAGGCTTATCGCAGGATGAATTAGCCGAACGGGTCATGGTCACAAGACAGGCCGTTTCACGTTGGGAAAACGGTGAAACGGTGCCCAATACGGAAACGTTAAAGCTTTTATCAAAAGAATTCAACGTTACGATCAACACCCTTTTAGGCGCACCCAAGCAGTTGATTTGTCAATGCTGCGGTATGCCGTTGGAGGATGAAATCGTCGGGCACGACAGTGACGGCGCTTTGAATGAGAATTACTGCAAATGGTGTTATGCCGACGGCACCTACACCTACAGCAATATGGACGATTTGATTGACGTTTGCGTAAAGCATTTGGAAGCCGAAGGCTTTACGGAGGAGCAGGCACGCGCCCATATGAAGGCCACACTGCCGACGTTGGATTATTGGAAAAGATACGAAGAATTAAGCGACAACGGCCAGTTTGAACAGTTTAAGCAACAGCTGATCGAAGAAATCAACGATCTTCACATTGAGGGAATGCCGAAGCTTGAAAAGTTGAATGCTTTGGTGGGTGCTTACGTAAATTTGGCTTATCCCCTGCCGAGCGGCGCAAGCGTGAAATTCCTGAACGATCAGACGACCTATTTGGGAAATCAATTGGAATCCGAATTTGGCGAAGAGCGATGCTTTGGCATTTTGGCGAATATGGATTTTATTATGATCAGCACCTATGAAGCAGAGGGCAAAAATCCGGAGTTGGTTCTTTACAAGAAAAGATAAGTCGGCATAAAAAACATATATCTTCATGCGGGCGAACGCAGTTCGCCCCTACGGTGTCACATCGTAAAACAACAAAAAAGTTTTCATTTTACAAAAATTTACCCCCGAGGATTTTTACGTCCTCGGGGGTGTAGTTTATGTGGGTTGATTATTTAATTGTACGCTGGGTGCCGTAATGGGTAGCACCGTTTTTGTCGGTATAAAAGCCTTGAATGGTTACGCTTTGAACGGTGGAAAGATTGCCGATTTCCAAAAATGCAACGTAGGTGCAATTCAAACTTT
>JAKSQF010000146.1 GCA_024404235.1 Clostridia bacterium
AAGATAAAAAGGGCGCAAAGTATGTGAATACGGGAGACACCCCGATTTATAAAAAAGGCGAAAACCTGTTTGGCATCAATTTTGCCAAGGCTCACTGTGCTGAACGACTCTTGTTGGTCGAAGGCAATATGGACGTTGTTTCGCTCCATCAAGCCGGATTTGAAAATACGGTGGCAGCACTTGGTACGGCCTTTAAGCCGGAACAGGCAAAGCTTATCAGTCGTTACACGAAAGAGATCGTTTTAACGATGGACGGCGACTCTGCCGGACAGAATGCAATCCGAAAGGCCAGTGAAAAACTGCAGGAAACGGGTCTTAATATCCGCATTGTGACAATTCCGGACGGAAAAGATCCGGATGAATTTATCAAAGAGTTCGGTGCGGCAAAATTCAATGCGTTGATCGACAATGCAATCAACGAGATTGAATTTAATCTTTTCAGCGCCGCAAAGACCGTCGACGTTGAAAGTGATGCAGGTAAGGTGCAATATTTGTCTGCGGCGGCGAAAATTCTTGCCGAAACATCGGACGATATCGCAAGAGATCTTTATATCGGGCGGCTGTGTGATCGTTTCGGGATCACTCGAACGACGTTAGAAAACAGGGTCAATCAGTTGCGCCGACAGAAGATAAAGGAAGTACGAAAAAAGGAAATCAACGCTGTGATCCGACCGAAATATTCGCGCGAGGACGTTAATCCGGAGCGGCGAAATTCCGTTAAGGGAACGGCGGCTGAGGAAACGCTGATTTCGGTGCTTTTACAGCATCCGGATCTTTGCCGCGAAGCTTTCGAAAAGCTCGTACCCGAGCGTATGCTGACGGGTCTGAACCGAAGAATCTATGCGCGCATCAGTGAGTGTTATGAATCGGGCAGAGCAATCGATATTTCGTCCTTCAGCGACTTTTTGACACCGGCCGAAACAGGATATCTTGTTTCGCTTCAAAACGGTGTGAAGGGCGCGCAAAATCCACAGACGGTATTAAACGACTGTATACGGGTCATATTAGAGGAAGGAACATCCGTAAACAGCGCCGATTTAAAGGACGTTTCTGTGGACGACTGGGCAAATCGATTAAAACAAATGATAGAAAAGAAAAAGGGGAACTGAATTATGGCTGACAAGAAGAAAGAACAACCGATCGAGGAAACCACCGAGGCTGCAGAGGTCGTCAATGAAGCCGAATCTGCCGATGAGTTCGGTGAAAAAAGCTTTGACGCTCTTGAAAGCGGTCCGCAGGATTTGGACGAGCTGATGACCGTACCGCCAACTTTGGATATCGACTTTGAAGAGGAACCCTCAGAAGACGAACTGAAGCTTGAGGAAATGGACGTCGAGAACATTCAGGACGATTTGAACGTGGATAACATTTCCTTGGACGATCCGGTTAAGGTATATCTGCGTGAAATCGGCCGCGTTCCGCTGCTTTCGTCGGATGAAGAAATTGATTTGGCCGTGCGCATCAGCGAAGGGGACGAACACGCAAAACAGCGCTTGACTGAAGCCAACCTGCGTTTGGTCGTCAGTATCGCCAAAAAGTACGTCGGCCGCGGAATGTACTTCCTTGATTTGATCCAAGAGGGTAACGTCGGTTTGATCAAGGCTGTTGATAAGTTTGATCACACCAAGGGCTTCAAATTTTCTACCTATGCAACCTGGTGGATTCGTCAGGCAATTACCCGTGCGATCGCCGATCAGGCACGTACTATCCGCATTCCCGTTCACATGGTTGAGACCATTAACCGTTTGAAGAAGGTGCAAAGCCAGCTGTTGCACGAAAACGGTTACGAGCCGAGTGAGGATATGATCGCCGAGAAAATGGATCTTCCGGTGGAACGCGTGCGTGAAATTATGCGCGTGGCTCAAGAGCCGGTTTCGATGGAAACGCCGATCGGACCCGAAGAAGACTCCCGCTTGATGGACTTTATCCGTGACGAAGATGCTTTGGCTCCGGATGAGGCTGCTTTAAAGACCATTACCAACGAGGATATTGACAGCGTTCTCCGCACTCTGACACCGCGTGAGGAATCTGTTATCCGTCTGCGTTTCGGTCTGCAGGACGGTCGCAGCCACACTTTGGAAGAAGTCGGCAGTGAGTTCAACGTTACCCGTGAGCGCATTCGTCAAATCGAAGCGAAGGCGCTTCGTAAACTGCGTCATCCGGTTCGTAGTAACAAGTTCAAGGACAGATAAGGGGAATTGTAATGGAATTTACACACGTTAATCACGGTGTTTGCTCGCAAAGTATCAATATTTGCGTTGACGGCGATACCGTAAAAAGCGTTCGTTTTCACGGTGGCTGTCACGGTAACACGCAGGGCATCAGCCGTTTGGTTGAAGGAATGAAGGTTGACGACGTTATCGCCCGTTTGGAAACGGTAAAATGCGGTTTTAAAAATACATCCTGCCCGGCACAATTGGCCGAAGCACTGAAAGAATACAAGCAAAAGGGATGATTGATTTGAATTCCGATCAGGATATTAAAATCGTCGGGGATCGCCCTTCCGAAGACGTTCGCCGCAATCGGCAACAGCAGGAAGAACAAATGGCGAAGGCCCTTCCGGACAACCGTGCGGCAAAACTGCTTGGCGAACGAATTGCGCGCTTCTTTATTGAAGACGCCAAAAGCGCCGAGCAGGACTCTGCCGTTAATATGGATATGATGATTCAGCGAAGGCTTCTGCTGTCTTTTACGGCAACCGTTTGCTTTGAGCAGTATTGCAAAAGCGACGAATTGGGCGGCGTTGCGCAGAAAAGCTTTTTGAACGCGCTGAAAAATGAGGACGCGGAATTATATCGTACATCTTCGGATACGGGTGCTTTTTCGTTCTATTATCTTGCCTTCCGACGTGGTGGCGATATCGAGCGCAGAATGGGACAAACCTTTGCAATGCTTTGCTCTCACGACGGGGACCCGATTTTTCAGGAGTTGGGCGAGGCGTTATACTGTTGGTTTACGGCGGAGGTTCGTAAGGCTGCAAAAGAATTAAATCTCGACTGACAAATCGGCATTTTTTTCATACCTTGTTATTGGGGTGAGAAAAATGCCGTCTGTTTATTTAAGCCCGTCCACGCAGGAATTTAATCCTTATGTCGGTGGCGGAAATGAAGAATACTATATGAATTTGATCGCCGATGCAATGGAGCCGTACCTGCGTGCCAGCGGGATCCGTTTTACCCGTAATACACCGCAAATGACTGCTGCTTCATCCATCACCGATTCAAATGCAGGATATTACGATCTGCATTTGGCGTTGCATTCCAACGCTTCGTCGAACGGAACGGTGCAGGGTGCTGACGTATATTATTACCCGACAAGCAAAAACGGAAAACGCTTTGCCGATATTTTGGTCAACAACCTGAAAACGATTTATCCGATACCCGCCAAGGTGCGTGCTTTGTCCACTACATCGCTTGGCGAAGTGCGGCGCACACGGGCACCTGCCGTACTGGTAGAGTATGCTTATCACGACAACCCGCAGGACGCCGATTGGATTCGTAATAATATTGATTTAATCGCCCGAAGCACCGTGTTGTCGCTGTGTGAATATTTCGGCATTCCGTTTGTAAATCCTTAAGAAACTGAAACGCTTCTCGCAGAGGAGCGTTTTGTTTTGCTGAAATTAACTTATTTGGTATGTTTTTCTTGTATTTCTGTTAATAATGATATATAATAATTAAAATACTAATGTGGAAGTGTATACCTTGTTATTCAATCTTATTCGCGGTTCCGGTTTTACTTGGACAACCTTTGTGCTGTATGTCATAGCGGACTTGATCGTTATTTTCTTAACTTTACCCGTGCACGAGTTCGCCCACGCTTTTGCGGCGGACAAGTTAGGGGACAGCACAGCGCGGTATCAAGGCCGCCTTACTCTTAACCCGATGGCACATATTGATCCCATCGGTGCAGTCGCTATTTTGTTTTTTGGCTTCGGTTGGGCAAAACCCGTTCCCGTAACGGGACTTCGGTTTAAGAAGCCGAAACGCGATATGGCCATTGTCGCACTAGCCGGACCGCTTGCTAATTTGATTATAGCCTTGCTTTCAATGCTTATTTTCAATTTGCTGATGTACTTCGGTGCTGATTTTTCACAGTTTGAGTCCGGTTACGGAATGCGTTACTATGTGAAGGACTATACCGTTTTGTACTATATTGCACAGATATTCCGCGCTATTGCCGTTATCAACATTTCTCTTGCTGTTTTTAATCTGATTCCCATTCCGCCGTTGGACGGCTCACGTTTATTGACCGCCTTTTTACCAAGCCGCATTTATTATAAACTGATGCAGTACGAACAGTATTTCTTTATTATTTTACTTGCCGTGCTGTGGGTGGGGCTTTTGACCGGTCCGCTTGATTTCCTGCGAAATGCGGTTTCTGACGGAATTTATTGGCTTACCTCTTTGCCGTTTTCTCTTTTATAAAACTATTTTGGATGGTGTCTTATGACCGAAACTGTTTTGTCCTACAAGCTTGAAAGCTTTGAAGGTCCGTTGGATCTGCTTTTACAGCTGATTGCACGAAACAAACTGAATATTTACGACATCCAGTTGACCGTTCTGTTCGAGCAGTATATGGAACAGATCGACGCAATGAAAGAACAAAACCTTGACATTGCAAGTGAATTTCTGGATATGGCGGCACGTCTTGTGTATATGAAAACGGTAAGCCTTTTGCCGCGCCACGAGGAGATTGAGCAGTTAAAGCAGGAATTGACCGGGGAACTTTTGGAATATCAGCTATGTCAGCAGATGGCGCAGAAATTCGGCACAATGACCGACGGTTTTGACCGTTTTGTGCGGAAACCCTCGCAGGTCGATTTGCCGCAGACCTATACGCTGGTACATCAACCGGATACTCTTTATTTAGCCTACATCGCCGCTGTCGGCAGAGGTCAACGCCGTCTGCCGCCCTCGACCGCACCACAATAATCAAAAAGTTCTCAGCGAGCGAACG
>JAKSQF010000147.1 GCA_024404235.1 Clostridia bacterium
TGGAAACCGAAAAAAAACAGATCGCTATCAGTTTTGATGCGGCATGGGGTAACGAGGACACCGAGCAACTGATTGAAATTTTGAAAAAATACGACGTGCCGGCCACCTTTTTTGTGGTGGGAACGTGGGTCGACAAATACCCCGAATCGGTCAAGGCCTTGGCTGATGCCGGACATCAGGTGCAGAACCATTCCAACACCCACCCGTATTTGACCGAACTTTCAAGGGAACAAATCTGCGACGAAATCGAAACCTGCAACAACAAAATCGAGAGCATTACCGGCGTGCGGCCGAACCTGATCCGCCCGCCCTACGGCGACTACAACAACTGCGTGATCGATGCCGTGGACAGTTTGAAAATGAAGACCATACAGTGGTCGGTCGACAGTTTGGATTGGAAGGATAGCGCCACGCCCGAAAGCATTGCCAATCGGGTGATTTCGAAGGTCGAGCCGGGCAGTATCATTTTGTGCCACAACGCCGCAAAATATACCCCTCAAGCGTTGCCGACCATTTTGAAAACCTTACAGGATGAGGGTTACGAATTTGTGTTTATCAGCGATCTTTTACTAAAGTGCGACTGTTACATTGACCACAGCGGAAAGATGTGCCGCAAGACCGACCGTTAAAAACACACAAAAAGCACCGTCATACGATGTATGACGGTGTTTTAACATTTCTGTTACGCTTCGTTATTCGACAACAACGCTTTCAATGACCTTTTCGTCCTTGTTTGAGCCGGTTTCACTATTGCGGAAGAAGATGAAATACACGATCACACCGATTGCAACCAAAGCGTAAGCGGTCAAAACAATATAAAGACCGTTAGCGCTGAACGTGCGACCGGTTTCGCCTTCGGGGAAGATAAGGTCGCGCAGACCGAAGATTTCCACCACGGTGATGAGCAGCGGGGTAACGTACTTGACCATAACGGCAAACACGCCGCCGAACCAACCCATTTTAACACCGTCGGCTTCGATTTCAGAAACGGCCTTTTTCGCACCAATGACCCAACCGACACAGATACAGCCGAGGAATGCGCAAACCGGCATCAAAACGGTGTTGGTAATGGTATCGAACAGGCTGAGCAGATCCATACCGAAAACGGTGAAAGAATCCTTTCCGTTCAAGGCAAAGCCCAACGAAATACCGATCGGAACAGATACAAGGAAGCAGATAGCCGCTACCAAAGCAATAGACTTTTTGCGGTTGGCACGGAATTTTTGAATAACAAACTGGGTAGCAACCTCCAACAAAGAAATGACCGAGGTCAAAGCTGCGATGGTAACCATAGCGAAGAAGAACAGCGAAAGCACCTGACCGATCATACCCATATCGGCAAAAACAAGTGGCAGAGTGGTGAACATCAGCGTCATACCGCCAAGGCCCAACGCAGTTGCATCGACCCCCTGAACGGCCGCATAATGGAAAACAGACGGGAAGATCGCCAAGCCGCCAAGCAATGCAACCAACGTATCGAAAATACAGATCATTGCCGTGGATTTTACCAGATTGATCTCCTTACCCGCATAAGAACCGTAGGTGACCATAATACCCATACCAAGTGACAGCGAATAGAATGCCTGACCCAGGGCCGCCAGAATTGCCTGACCGGAAATAGCGGAAAGATCGGGCTTTAAATAGAAGGAAAGACCGTCCGAAACACCTTTGCCGAGGCTTAATGCATACACAACAAGGCCGACCAAAATAACAAACAAGGCAGGCATCAGCACCTTGGATGCCTTTTCGATGCCGTCCTTAACGCCGCCCATAATAACGACCATGGCCAAAATAATGAAAATGGCGGTCATTAAAACAACGTCGCCCTTATTGGCGGCAAAGGTCGCAAATTTTTCGGGCTGCCAATCGAACGAACTGAGTGCCAATTTGACGGTATAACCGCCCAAAACAGCGTAATAGCAAGAAATAAACGCCGGAATGATAATGGCCACCAAACCGACCCAACCCATATTTTTGCCGGTTTTTTTATATGCCGTAACGGGGTTAGCCTGTGCACGTTTGCCGATGAAAACTTCGGCGATCATAGCAACTATACCGATCAGCAGAACGCTGGCGATATAAAGCAAAACGAATGCCGCACCGCCGTTTGCACCGGTTTTTGCAGGGAATCCCCAAAGGTTACCTAAGCCTACCGCAGAGCCTGCCGCCGCAAGGACAAAGCCAATGCCGCTGGCAAAGCCGACTTTTTTCTTTTCCATAAATCAACCTCCTAATTTTACCGTACCATTATACAACTTTTTTGCCGCTATTTCAATATTTTTTTGCGTTTTTCATCAAAACAAAAAAACGGATCGGCATTTTTGCCGATCCGCATCACACTTTTTTGATTATCCCAATTCCTTAGTACGCTTGAAAGCCGCCGTTACCGCTTCGGCCGTAACGCCGCGGAAAGCACCCTTTTCCAGTGCTTCAACGCCCTCGATCGTACTGCCTGCCGGACTGCACACCGCATCCTTCAAAGCACCCGGATGTTTGCCCGAAAGCAACACCATATCTGCCGAGCCGGAAACGGTTTGTGCCGCAAGCTTTTGCGCCAAATCCCGCGGCAGGCCGCAACGCACACCGCCGTCGGCCAGCGCTTCGATAAACAAATAAGCAAATGCCGGACCGCAACCCGAAACCGCACTGGCGGCGTCAATGAGACCTTCGGCGATTTCGATGATTTCACCCGCAGGCGTAAAGGCCGTTTCAAACGCCTTTTTTTCCTCATCCGTAACGGCAGCGTTACAGGTGTAAAGAATCGTCCCCTTGCCGATGGCGGCAGGGGTATTCGGCATAATGCGGATGATCGGTGTCTTTTCTCCGACGGCGGCCGTAACGGTTTCAATTTTAACACCCGCGGCCATCGAAATCAGCACAAAACGGTCGGTACGAGCCTTTAGTATCGGCGCAATTTCGTTTAAGACCGACGGTAAGACCTGCGGCTTAACGCCCAACACAACAAACTGTGCCTGCTCGGCAATTTCTGTATTTGAAGAAGCCTTTGCACCGCAGGCGGCAGTAATATTATTTACCGCTTCGGCCGAGCGGTCGGACACCGCAACGCCTTCGGCCGATTTTGCCACGGCAAGTGCCAGCGTGCCGCCCATATTGCCGCAACCGATAAATCCAAATGAAATCATCATAATCCCTCCGTTTTATCTGATTTGTCCGTTACCACGGACGATATATTTATAAGTGGTCATTTCCCGCAGACCCATCGGGCCACGGGCGTGCATTTTTTGGGTTGAAATACCGATTTCACAGCCAAGACCAAACTCGCCGCCATCGGTAAAACGGGTGGAAGCGTTGACGTACACGGCGGCACTGTCGACCGAAGCCGTGAAATAATCCGCCGCGGCGGGGTCTTTCGTCAAAATCGACTCACTGTGTCCCGTAGAGTGAGCGGCGATGTGACGTACCGCCTCTTCTACCCCGTCCACGGTTTTGACCGCAAGGATATAATCCAAAAATTCAGTATCAAAATCATTTTCACCCGCCGGTGTACCGGCGATGATTTTCTGTGCCGCTTCGTCCAACCGCAGTTCGACCGACGGTTTGCCGGCGTTCTTCCGTTCGGTGACCAAGCGGTCATACAGCATCGGCAAAAAGGCATCGGCAATTTTTCGGTCGACCAAGCAAACCTCCGCCGCATTGCAGACCGACGGGCGGCTGGCCTTGGCGTTTTCGATAATATCAACCGCACGCGTAAGATCGGCGGTGCTTTCCACGTAAACGTGGCAGATGCCCGTACCTGTTTGTATGCACGGCACTTTGGCATTTTCCACGCAGGCACGAATGAGTCCCGCACCGCCGCGGGGAATCAGCAAATCGACCTTGCCGACGGCGGTCATCAATTCATTGGCGCTTTCGCGCGAGGTATCTTCAATCAAATTAACGGCATTTTCGGGCAGACCCACCGTCTGCAACGCATCCCGAAAAGCGGCCGCAATCGCCATATTGGAGCAAATCGACTCCTTTCCCCCACGCAGAACACAGACGTTGCCGCTTTTCAGCGTCAGCGCCGCCGCATCGGAGGTGACGTTCGGGCGGCTTTCGAAAATAATGCCGATCACCCCGAACGGAACAGACACCTTGGAAATTTCAAGACCGTCGGGACGGGTCATTTTTTCTATCGTTCGACCAACGGGGTCGGGCAATTGTGCCACCGCGCGCACGGCATCGGCCATGGCGGCAATACGCTCGGCCGTAAGTGTCAGGCGGTCAAGCATTACTTCACTGATGGTACTGCGTGCTTTTTCCACGTCGGTTGCATTGGCTTGCAGGATTTTTTCGGTATCCCGAATCAAGAAATCGGCCGCAAGGCAAAGTGCTTTGTTTTTCAAAGCATCATCAGCCCGCATCACAGCGGACTTTGCCGCTACGGCACGTTCCAAAACGGCAGTTGTCGTTTCCATCAGCGTTTTCCTCCGGCAAAGAAAGTACCCACCGGCAGACCGGCTTCAATATCATACAGCAAATCGGGTTTTGCACCGTTGGCAATGACCATATCAATGCCGCTATCCATACAAATTTTTGCCGCCTTCAGCTTGGTGGCCATACCGCCCGTACCCAGTGCCGAGCCTGCCGCTCCGCCAAGGGTCATGATTTCATCGGTCAGCGCTTCGACCCGTGAAATGACCGTGGCATTGGCATCGGTTTTCGGGTCGGCGGTGTAAAGACCGTCAATATCGGACAAAAGAATCAGCAAATCGGCCTTGGCGTCGACCGAAACGATGGCGGCCAACGTATCGTTATCCCCAACCGAAATTTCTTCGGTGGAAACGGTATCGTTTTCGTTAATGATCGGCAAAACGCCCATTTCAAGCAGGCGGTCGACCGTATTGCGGAAGTTACTGCTGCGTGTTTCATCCCGCAGGTCGCTGCCGGTCAGCAAAATTTGTGCGACCGTATGCCCGTATTCCGACAACTGGCGGTCG
>JAKSQF010000148.1 GCA_024404235.1 Clostridia bacterium
TCGGGTTGCCTCTGGAATCCAATAATTCATAGCCTCTGATACGAATGATCTGCATTTTAATGCTCCTTTAAAATTTTTTTGCTTTTTTTGTATTTTCCCCTTTTAAAATGTATTTATGTATGATATAATTATTTAGATTATAATTACTCGGGGTGTGTCGTTTTGTTGGATAATCAAACCGAACAAAAAAACGAAAACTTAATTTGCGGTCGAAACGCCGTTTTGGAAGCGTTGCGTTCCGGTCGTGAAATCGACCGTGTGTTGGTGGCTCACGGGGTTTCGGGCGGCAGTGTTACCGCCATTGTTGCCAAGTGCGCTCAGCGTGGCATTCTCATTAAGGAAATCAGTCCGCAAAAGCTCGATTATTATTGCGGCAACGTCAATCATCAGGGCATTGCGGTTTTCTTGGCTTCGCAGGAATACAGCACGGTCGAGGATATTTTGCAAACGGCAAAGGACCGTAACGAAAAGCCGTTTATCATCATTTGCGATGAAATTGAAGATCCGCACAATCTCGGTGCCATCATCCGCACGGCCGAAGCCTGCGGTGTGCACGGCGTCATCATTCCGAAACGCCGTTCGGCGTCGCTCAATGCCACGGTCGCCAAAGCGGCCAGCGGTGCGCTTGAATACGTCAAGGTTGCCGGCGTGACCAATCTTGCTAATACCATTGACGATTTGAAGGAGGCCGGCGTTTGGGTATTCGGTGCCGATATGGACGGCGAGGATTATGCCGGTACGGATTTTGACTGCCCCTGCGCGCTGGTGATCGGCAACGAGGGAAAGGGCATCGGGGCGTTGGTTGCCAAAAAATGCGATGCCATCGTTTCTTTGCCGATGTCGGGTAAGATCAATTCGCTTAACGCATCGGTCGCCGCCGCTGTTTTGATGTACGAGGTCGTACGAAAAAGAAAGTAAACACTCGGGAAGAAAAGAATAAGGAGAGCTGAAAATGGGCTTCTTTTCCAGAAAGAAAAAGGAACAGGAAGAAGAAAATTTTTTCTTGGTCGAAGATATCGTTGAAAGTGAACCGGAACGCAAGGCACCCCACGCCTTGACGTCAAATGAAATCCTTTTCGGCGCATCGCAGTCCGCTGCGAATGATGCCGACGACGATTTCGATCCGTTTGAGGAGTTGCGCCAGCAAATGTTGCGCAATGCACAGAACAGGGACGATTCCGCGCCCGGCTTTACGGTCGATGAAAATGCCGCCGTGCCGTCGGACAAAACGGAGGAAACAACGGCTGAGCCGATGCAAGAATCAACCGAAGATTTAAGTGAAGAATCAATCGAAGAACAACCCGAATATACGGAAAGTGGGGAAGAAGCTTCCGAAGAAATGCCGCCGCAGGAAATCTTGCAGACGGTACCGGAGGAAGCGCCTGCTGTCGAAGAAGTCGAGCCCGAAGATGCGCAACCCGAAAACAATTCGGCTTTTGAAGAATCCGAAATCCGTTTTCCGGAGGTTATCGAAGAACCCGAAAACGTAATTAAGGAATTTCTTTCGCAGGCGGATTCGCCCTCATCTGCTTTGCCGCCGGCCAATCCGGATTTCGCCGTGCCGAGAACGGTGCTTCCGCCTAAAACGGAGCCAATCGTTCGCTCGGATGAAGATGCTTCCTTGCTTAACCGTTGCAAAGCGTATATTACGGACGATGACGGGAATGATGTGTCCACAAGCGGTAAGCCGATTTACGAGCTTGAAAGCGTTGCGGATATCCTGCGCTCGGAAAGCGAGCGCACGCTGGAAAAGTTAAGCAAAAACTATGATTTTACAACCGAAATCGAAATTACGGCCGACGACCTTGCACCCGACCTTGAACTGATTAAACCGAAAGCCGAAACCGAAATTTTGGGGGAGGATGCTCCTGCCGATACGCCGGTGCTTTCGGATATTGATGCGGTTGTTTTGCCGAAAACGGATTACGCCGAAGCGCCGAGCGATACGGCAACCATTCGTTTTACACCCGTCAAAAAGGCCGACGGAGATACCGACCATATTGCCGTCAGTACCATGACAAGGGCGGTCGATCTCACCGGAGAAATCGGTACGGTCGCCACACCGAGCGAGGTAAAACCCGAGCCGGCACGCCTGCTGGAAACCGAATTTGAGGAATTCCGTCCGTCGCTTGACGATAACGATCCGGCACAAGCACGCGCCATTCGGCGCAAGCTTTCCGTCTTTAAGCGCAACGCCTTTTTGCAAACGGTTGGTTCGGTCTTTCTGACCCTGCTTGCAACCTTCTTCCTGCTGGCCGGACATACGCTGATCGCCCAACCGCGCAAGGCACTTGTTTTCTGCACGGTGTTACTTGTTCTGCAAACGGTCATCAATGCCGATATGTTCCTGTCAATCAAATCGGCCTTTGGTCGTCGGGCGTCCATTGACACGGTTGTGCCACCGTCGGCTGTCGGCGGTATTGCGTTAGGACTTATTGCTATCCAAAACGGCGGAAACACGGCGTATAATTGCTATGCTTTGATGGTTACGGTGCTTTTTGTACTGATGCTTCGTGCGTTCAGCAAATTCTGGAACGCTTCGTCAAAGCTGGGCAATTTCCGTATCATTTCTAACCCGCATGAAAAGCAGGCCGTTATGATGATGGATGATCCGTCCACCACCTTTGCCATGGCGAATAATGCGGTCGAGGGCGGTGCCTTGATTGCAACGCCGCGTCCTGCAAACCGGGTCGGCGATTTTATGAAGTACTCGGAGTTTTCCACCGTATTGGAAGGTCGCTTTGCTTTAGTATTTAACATTTCACTCGTACTGGCACTGATCATCGGCCTTGCCGTCGGGGCAAAGTTAGGCGGTGCCGTTTACGGGGTTTATGCTGCAACGGCCGTTTTCTGTATTGCGGCCGCACCGACTGTATTCTTACTGAATTTGCCCGTTTACCATGCGGCAACCCGCCTGAATAAAAAAGGCGCAATGATTGCCGGCGGTGCCGCGGCCGAGCATTTGAACAAAGTCAACGCCATTGTGGTGTCCTCCCGCGATCTTTTCCCGACCGGTACCGTTTCCCTGCACGATATGAAGGTTTTGGGCGATAACGATTTGGATCACGTGCTGGTACGCGCGGCAGCCTTGACCGATGCGGTCGGCAGTCCGCTGACGCCGCTGTTTTGGCAGATCGTCAATCCGGATGATTCGTTTAAATTGCCCGATTCCGATACCGTAAAATACGAAGAACGCTTGGGTATTTCCGGCTGGGTCGAGGATGAGCTGATGTTTATCGGCAATCGCACCTTGATGGAGGCTCACGGTATTATTGTGCCGGATGTTGAAGTCGACCGAAAAATTCTGCGTCAGGGTTATTTCCCGATCTATATTGCCTGCGCCGGTAAGGCCTGCGCTTCCATGTCCGCCGGCGACCATGCCCGGCTAGTAGTCGCCGCGCCGCTGCCCCGCGTCATCGATCTCGGTGTTATCATTCGCGTCAACGGCTGTGGCCTCAATATGGCAGCCGATATGATCTGCGATTATTTCGGCTTGTATGAAGATTCGGTTCGTGTGATGAGCAGTTCGGGCGTTTTTGCCTATAAAAATGCGATTTCACCGGTCGAGTGTCAGTCGGCACCGGCGGCCTTCCGCCGCAATCCGCTGACGGTGGCGGCCATCGTAAATTGCGCCGCCCGTGTATGTCGTTCCAATCAAATTTTATCGGTGCTGTATACCTTGATTTCCTGCATCGGAACGGTGCTGTTTGCCTACCTTACTTTTACGGGTTCGGGTATGCCGCACGGCACTACGATGCTGCTCGGTGCCGCTGTTACAGCAGTAGTGTCTTATTTATTGTATTTAATCAAAAAGCCGTAATACGGAGGAATAAAGATGGAAAAGAAAAAGTTTTATATCACAACGGCCATTGCCTACACGTCCCGCAAGCCGCATATCGGTAACGCTTATGATATCGTGTTGGCCGATATGATCGCCCGTTATAAGGAAACGATGGGCTACGACGTCTTTTTGCAGACCGGCTCGGATGAACACGGCCAAAAAATCGAGGAATACGCCAACGCCGCCGGTATTACACCGCAGGCCTATGTAGACGATATTTCCGGTCAGATTCGCTCGGTGTGGGACAGTATGGATACCCGCTACGATAAGTTTATCCGTACGACCGACCCCGATCACGAAAAGGTCATTCAAAAGATTTTCCGCAAGCTGTACGAGCAGGGCGATATCTACAAGGGCACCTACGAGGGAAAATACTGCGTCCCGTGTGAGTCCTTTTTCACCACCTCTCAGTTGGTGGACGGCAAATGCCCCGACTGCGGTCGTGAGGTAATCGACTCGAAGGAGGAGGCCTATTTCCTGCGCCTTTCCAAGTATCAGGATCGCCTGATGGAATACTTTGAGCAGAACCCTGACTTTATCAAGCCGGAATCCCGCAAGAACGAGATGATCAACAACTTCTTGAAACCGGGACTTTCCGATCTGTGCGTTTCCCGTTCTTCCTTTAAGTGGGGCGTTCCGGTCGATTTTGATGACCGCCACGTCGTCTATGTTTGGATCGATGCACTGTCAAACTATATCACCGGCATCGGTTACGATCCGGACGGCAGCACAGATCAGTTCAATGCACTTTGGCCGGCCGATCTGCACGTGATCGGTAAGGATATCGTCCGCTTCCACACCATCTATTGGCCAATCATTCTGATGGCTCTCGGTCTGCCGTTGCCGAAGCAGGTTTTGGGTCATCCGTGGGTGCTTGTCGGCGAGGATAAAATGTCCAAATCCCGCGGCAACGTAATTTATGCTGACGAGCTGGCCGCCCGTTTCGGCTCGGATGCCGTTCGTTACTACCTGCTTTCCCAAATGCCCTTCACGCAGGACGGCTCCATCACCTATGAAAGCTTTATGACCGTCTTTAATGCCGATTTGGCCAACACCCTCGGCAACCTTGTAAACCGTTCGATCGCAATGAC
>JAKSQF010000149.1 GCA_024404235.1 Clostridia bacterium
TGTGCGGGCGTAATCAACACCGTGCGCGGCGTTGGGCCTTCAAACGGGCCGACCACGCCACGCTCTTCCAACTGATCGACTACACGGGCCGCGCGGGCATAACCGAGTTTCAGTTTCCGCTGCAACAAAGACGTGGAAGCCTGTCCGGCCTCAACCACAACACGAATGGCATCGTCCAAAACGGGATCGGCATCGCCGCCGCCTTCATCCGAACCGCCGGCATTCTTCTGCTTTTTATCCATAACGGCAAGCTTGTCGATTTCATCCATAATGGTATCGCTGTAATCGGCATCGCCGCTGTGCTTAATAAATTCAGCGACCGATTCTACCTCTTCATCACTGACAAAGCAACCCTGCACACGGTTGGGTTTTGTACTGCCGATCGGACTGTAAAGCATATCACCGCGTCCAAGCAGTTTTTCGGCACCACCGGAATCCAAAATGGTACGGCTGTCGATCTGTGAAGAAACGGCAAACGCAATACGGGAAGGAATATTCGCCTTAATAACACCCGTAACGACATCGACTGACGGACGCTGTGTAGCGATCAAAAGGTGCATACCTGCGGCACGGGCCTTGGCGGCAATGCGGTTGATGGAATCTTCCACCTCGTTCGGTGCCGTCATCATTAAGTCTGCCAACTCGTCAATAATAATGACGATCTGCGGCATTTTTTCAACCTCGGGCTCTTCTTCGTGAATGGTCTCGACAAATTTGTTGTAGCCGGCCAAATCACGCACACCGCGATCGGCAAACATTGCATAACGCTTTTCCATTTCGCTGACCGCCCAGCCCAGCGCACCGGCCGCTTTTTTCGGATCGGTCACAACGGGGACGAGCAGATGCGGAATGCCGTTATAAACACCAAGCTCAACCACCTTCGGGTCGATCATCAAAAGCTTGACCTCGTCGGGTTTTGCTTTATAAAGGATACTCATAACGATCGAGTTGATGCAAACCGATTTACCCGAACCGGTAGCACCGGCGATCAAGCCGTGCGGCATCTTCGCAATATCCCCGACAATGGCGTTACCGGCAATATCCTTGCCCAGAGCGATGGAAAGCTTACTTTTTGAAGACGAAAAAGCCGGTGATTCAATAATTTCACGCACACCTACGGTGGCGCTGGCCTTGTTCGGCACCTCGATACCGACTGCCGCCTTGTTCGGGATCGGTGCCTCGATACGGACACCTGCGGTGGCAAGATTCAGTGCGATATCATCAGCCAAATTGGTAATCTTACTGATTTTAACACCTGCACACGGCTGCAATTCATAACGGGTAACTGTCGGCCCGCGACAAATATCCACAATGCGGGTTTCCACGCCGAAGCTGTGCAGGGTTTCAACCAAACGTTCGCCCGTTTGATTCATCTGCTCGGCGGCATTCACATCACCCGAACGGTAATCGGGTGCTTTTAACAACGACAGCGGCGGAAAACGGTAGCTATCTTCATCAACCATTTTGATACCGCTGGTAATCTGCTCAGTCATTGCCTTTTCTTCGGCAACGGCATCATAAGGCGTATCATCCACTTCGGGCTCGATCGAAGTTGCCGGCGGGACGACCGGCGGGATTTCAACTTCCGTTTCGGGTGCAATTTCCGAAACGGCCGTATCTGCTTCATCGGCCGCCTTGCGCTTGGAAATGCGGCGACGTTTCGGCTCGGGGACAATTTCCTCGTTGTTGTAGCTGTCTACTAAATGACGTTGCTTTTCTTCGGGCGTCGTTTCGTCGACCACACGTTTTTTCGGCGGATCGTCATCAATCGGCTGATCGACCTCAAATCCCTTTAAAATACGAATATTTCCTTTTTTGGTTTTGTCGTCAGCGGCCAGTTCTTCACGGCGTTTTGCCCGCTGCTCGTAATTATTGCTGACCTGTTCTCTGGTCTTTTGTACCGGTGTCGCCGCCCAATGAAACAAAGATGCGAGCGTTGTGCCGGTAATCGCCATCAGCAAAACAAAAATCAGCAAAACCAATACGATAATGGCACAAGGCTTACTGAACAAAAAACAAAGCGGATGACCGATCAAGGCCCCGATAAATCCGCCGTTTTTAAATGAGCCGTTGCTATAAGCGACCGAAGCGTGTTGGGCGAATTTCACATTCTTGTCATAAAGCACAAATGAATCCACACACGCCGCCACCAATACAGCCAGCGCAACGGTTTCCCCTACCTTGAAGCCGACCGAGGATTCAACGTTTTCCATCGAAACAAGGACGGCTACAAACGCCAGTAAAAACGGATATATGTAAGCAGTCACGCCGAAAAGTCCAAACATAAAGTCATGCATCGCACGCCAGACGTTGCCGCCGCGAATAAACACAATGCAGCCGAGAAAAATGGCGACGGCAAACCAAACGACCGCACTAATCTGCCGATTGCTTTGGGTCTGCTTTTTCGCCGCAGGCTTCTTCGCGCGGGAAGAGCTTTTTTTCTTAGAAGTTGCCATTCCTGATTCTCCTTTAATATGTACTCCGGAATACTCCGGAAAGTTATCGTTCAATTTCTTCGTTTAAATATGACAGAACCTCATGCAGGCCTCCGAGCCTGTCGATCAGTCCTTCCTCAACGGCCGTTTTACCGTCCAGCACCGAGCCGACATCGGTCACAAGCTCGCCGGTGTTCATCATCATGCGCTTAAAATCATCGGCACTGATCTGTGAAACAAAATTGGTGATGCGTTCCTGCATTTTGGCAAAATGATTCATCGTCTGCGGTACGCCGATCACCAAGCCGTTCATCCGAACAGGGTGTATTGTCATTGTAGCGGACGGTGCAATAAAGGATTGTTTTGCCGCAACGGCCAACGGAACACCGATAGAATGACCGCCGCCCAGCACGTAGGTCACGGTCGGCTTACGCATTCCGGCAATCAATTCAGCAATGGCAAGTCCCGCTTCAACGTCACCGCCAACCGTATTCAGCACAATCAAAAGCCCCTCAATGTCAGCGCTTTCTTCGATGGCGACCAGTTGCGGAATAATGTGCTCATACTTCGTGGTCTTATTCTGCTCCGGCAAAACGTTATGACCCTCGATTTCGCCGATGATCGTCAGGCAGTAAATCTTATGTCTGCCACCCAACACCGGCAAGGATCCCATTTCGCGAATTTGCTCAGTTTCCGCCGATAAGTTATGCCCATCGTAATTTTTGTTATCCATGCTAATGTTCCCTCCCACATTAGTATGGGAAAGAAAACCGTATGAATACATTTTATTATACTATTTTTGTAATGATATTGCAAGGAAAAAAGAAAGATTTTCGGCAATTTGCATTTAATTTGACAAACCGTATGAAATCGGATAAAATAGAAAATGATAAAGGGGTGCTGTTCAATGTGGAATTCTAAAAAATCCATTCAGCTTTCGCTGGTTTTAACCTATATTTTTATGGGATCATTGGTTATCGGTATCATTGCTTTACCGTGGCTTGTAGAATGGTACGTTGAAGTGCGTCACCGCAGTGCCGATCTGCCGACCACCATTATGCTGACCTGTTATCCGTGCGTTCCCTTTGCCGCCGTTTGCCTTTGGTCGTTAAAGGTTTTTCTGCAAAACCTATTGCAGGATAAAGTATTCAATCCGCAAAACGCAACGATGTTACTGCGCATTTCATGGTGTTGCTTCGGCATTATGGCCATCATGCTCTTTTCCGGTCGGTACTATCTGCCCTTTTACATCTGCGCAATCTGTACCGCTTTTTTAGGGCTGATTCTTCGCGTCATCCGAAATCTGATCCAATCCGCCATTCAACCCGAAAATCTTGAACTGAACGAAGACGCATAACCAGGCCGTTCCGCCGCAGGATTTGTCGAAAATTATTTTCATAAAACGGTCCGTTTCTTCTTGACCGAGCGGGTAAAATATGGTATAATCTTCATCCACACAAGGGAGGGATTTCGGTGGAAAACATCAAAACGATCGCAACCAATAAAAAAGCCTTTCATGATTATTTTGTCGTTGAAAGTTTAGAAGCCGGAATCGAGCTTTCCGGAACGGAAGTTAAGTCCGTTCGCGCCGGCGGCGTCAACTTGAAAGAGGCGTGGTGCAGTGTTGACGAAGGCGAAATGATCATTAAGCAAATGCACATCAGCCCGTACGACCACGGCAACATCTTTAATCGACCGCCAATGCGCAACCGCCGTTTACTTCTGCACAAGCGTGAAATTATGCGGTTGTTCGGTCTTGTAAAGCAACAGGGATTAACGCTTATTCCCCTTTCGGTTTATTTCAAAGGTTCCTTAGTAAAGGTGCAGTTGGGTCTTTGCAAAGGTAAGCAGTTGCACGACAAGCGTGCCGTTGCCGCCAAGAAGGATGCCGACCGTGCCATCGACCGTGCTTTGAAAGAACAGAATCGGTAATATATTCATACAATTTAATACGGGGGTGTAAAGGTTTCGACAGGGACGGTGAACCTCCGGCAGCGAGCAGCGGTGCGGTACCGCTTAACAAGCCGCAATTACAAATTAACTAACACTAGAACTGCTAGTATCGCAGCCTAATTTAGGCTGCCGTCCAATCAGAGAGGACCACGGCTCTGTGCGGGCGTCGATGAGTGGTGCACATGAACGCGGGTTTGGCTCTGCCCGCGTCACGACGGGGAGTCTACCGACCGCATCAGCCTGACGTTCGGCGGGTGCGCAAGGGAATGTAAATGATCGTCTGCGCTCGGAGATACCGGTGAGGATCTGTTTTTGGACGCGGGTTCGATTCCCGCCACCTCCACCATAATTTTAAGCACTTCGTAAGAAGTGCTTTTTCTTTGTGATATGTCCTGCGTGCGTGATGTTCGCCGTCGGCAAGTGACGTACCTATCGGCTTGAACGGTCGTGCCATGCACACTATTTTGAAAAAAATATGATTTTTTTTAAAAAAACACTTGCATTTTACGAAAAGGTGTGGTATAGTAATTAGGCT
>JAKSQF010000015.1 GCA_024404235.1 Clostridia bacterium
ATCATACTGCTTTTCAATCGGTTCCTCAATCGTGGGCGAATACGGCGCACGGTCGGTTACCCTGCGCATAAAAACGGTATACTTTCCTGCCGCATTCAGCGTTTCCATCGGTATGATCGCCCGATGAATCCGGCAATCCGAACGAAAAATTCCGTTGGCTTCGTCAAAAAACTTTTCACCGCCGACTTCGACCCCATAAAGACAATCTTCATCTACCGGCGCCATAATGTGATAGTCGTTTCCGACTGCGAAAACGACGGGATCGGTAACAAGCATTATTTATACCTCCCAAAACAACAGAGAAAATCTGCCGCACCCGTTAAGAATGCGGCAGACAAAAGGAGCGTTTAATTATTTCGTGGATTTTTCACGAGCAACATACGAGGTATGCAGATCGTGGTGAGCCTTGTGTCCGCCTGAGCCGTCGGTATACCATTCGCTGTAAAGCGCCTTGACAACCGGAGATTCGTGCGACATACGCAAAGCCATCGAAGCATCCTGATCATACAGAGCCTTTGCACGAACAGCCTTCAGATCGACCGTATCACGGACGTACTGCGGCTGGATCGGCTGGCCGCCGCCGTTGACGCAACCGCCCGGGCAGCCCATGATTTCGATGAAGCCCCAACCCTGCGGATTGCCGGCCTTCAACTGATCCATAACGCACTTCGCGGCAGCAGCGCCGGAAACAGCCGGTTTCAGTTCATTACCGCCGACGGTACCGGTAGCCTCTTTAAGTCCCTGAGTACCGCGGACAGCTTCCAGTTCAATGGCTTCGGTAGCACCGTTCAGCCAAGCATTTGCGGTACGAACGGCAGCTTCCATAACACCGCCGGTTGCACCGAAGATAACGGCTGCACCGGTATCATCACCCAACGGGCTGTCGAATTCTTCATCCGGCAGAGCCTTGAAGTTGAGGCCTGCACGCTCGATCATGCGGCTGAGCTCACGGGTGGTGATGGCAATATCCACATCCGGAACACCGGCAGCGGATTCATCGTCACGACCGATTTCAAACTTCTTGGCAGTACACGGCATGACCGAAACGGAAACAATATCCTTCGGATCAATGCCGGCCTTGTCGGCCCAGTAGGTCTTAATAACGGCACCGGCCATCTGCTGCGGAGATTTGCAGGAAGAAAGGTGACCGATGAGGTCCGGATAGTACATTTCGCAGAACTTGACCCAACCGGGGCTGCAGGAGGTGATCATCGGCAGTGTTCCGCCGTTCTTAATACGCTCAACCAGCTCGTTGGCTTCTTCTACGATGGTCAGGTCGGCGGCAAAGTCGGTATCGAATACCTTATTGAAGCCGAGGCGACGCAGAGCGGCAACCATTTTGCCTTCTACGTTGGTGCCGATTTCCATACCGAAGCATTCGCCCAAAGTGGCACGAACGGACGGGGCGGTCTGAACAACGACCGTCTTGGTCGGATCAGCCAAAGCGGCCCAGATCTTATCGGTATCGTCACGTTCGGTCAAAGCACCGGTCGGGCAGACAGCAGTACACTGACCGCAGGAGATACACGGTACCTGACCCAGTTCCATATTGAAGGCCTGACCGATGTTGGTATCGATACCACGGTCGTTTGCGCCGATAACGCCGACGAACTGTTCGTTACAAGCGGCAACGCAACGACGGCACAGTACGCACTTGTTGTTATCGCGAACAAGGTGCGGGGTGCTGTAATCGATTTCATATTCCGGCTTAAAGCCTTCAAAGGTGGTGTCTTCTACACCGTAGTCACGGCAGAGCTTCTGCAGTTCGCAGTTGGTGGAGCGAACGCAGGAAAGACACTTCTTTTCGTGGGTGGAAAGAATCAGTTCCAGCGTGGTCTTGCGAGCCTTCTGGACCTTTTCGGAGTTGGTCATAACCTCCATACCCTCGGTTACGGGGTATACGCAGGCGGTGACAATGCGGAAGCCGCGGCCTTCGTTGGCTTCGACTACGCAGATGCGGCAGGCACCGATTTCATTCTTTTCCTTCATGAAGCACAGCGTGGGGATTTCCACACCGGCTTGACGGGCGGCTTCAAGAATGGTGGAGCCCTTCGGAACGCTGACGGCGATTCCATTGATTTTTACGTTAACCATATCCATTATTCTTCGGCTCCTTTCTTAAATCTTGCTGATGGCTTTGAACTTACAGTTGCCCATACATACGCCGCACTTGACGCACTTATTCGAATCAATTTCGTAAGAAGGCAGCTTGTGACCCGGAGCCACATAGTCGGTCTTCGTAATTGCCGAAGCGGGGCAGTTCTTAGCACACATACCGCAGCCGCTACACTTATCTTTATCAATACTGAAGGACAGCAGGTCTTTACATACACCGGCCGGGCACTTCTTATCCACAACGTGGGCAACGTATTCTTCACGGAAGAATTTGAGGGTTGCAAGAACCGGGTTCGGAGCCGTCTGACCCAAGCCGCACAGAGAGTTCTGCTTGATGTACAGGCAGAGTTCTTCCAGCTTGTCGAGGTCTTCCAAAGTGCCCTTGCCCTTGGTGATCTTTTCGAGCATTTCGAGCAAACGACGGGTACCGACACGGCACGGCGTACATTTACCGCAGGATTCGTCAACGGTGAATTCCAAGAAGAATTTAGCCATATCGACCATACAGTTGTCTTCGTCCATAACGATCAGACCGCCGGAGCCCATCATACAACCGATTGCAGTCAGGTTGTCGTAGTCCACTTCGGTATCAATGAGGGAAGCCGGAATACAACCGCCGGAAGGACCACCGGTCTGAGCAGCCTTGAACTTCTTGCCGTTCGGGATACCGCCGCCGATATCTTCAATGATGTGGCGAAGCGTAGTACCCATCGGGATTTCGACCAAGCCGGTATGCTCGATCTTACCGCCGAGTGCGAAGACCTTGGTACCCTTACTGCGTTCGGTACCCATGGAAGCAAACCAATCAGCACCGCGCAGGATAATCTGCGGGATGTTAGCGAAGGTTTCAACGTTGTTTTCAACGGTCGGGCTGTTGTAAAGACCCTTAACTGCCGGATAAGGCGGACGCGGACGCGGCTCACCACGGTTACCTTCAATCGAGGTCATCAGAGCGGTTTCTTCGCCGCAAACGAATGCGCCGGCGCCCAGACGGATGTAAAGATCGAAATCAAAACCGGAATCAAAGATGTTCTTACCGAGCAGACCGTATTCACGAGCCTGATTGATGGCGATTTCCAAACGCTTAACAGCGATCGGATATTCAGCACGGACGTAGATATAACCTTTGGTTGCGCCAATCGCATAACCGGCGATGGCCATAGCTTCGATAACCGAGTGCGGGTCGCCTTCCAAAACGGAACGGTCCATGAATGCACCGGGGTCACCTTCGTCGGCGTTACAGACGACGTACTTCTGCGGTGCCTTATTCGGGGCACACAGCGACCATTTGAAGCCGGTCGGGAATCCGCCGCCGCCACGACCGCGCAGGCCGGAATCGGTAACGGTTTTGATAACGTCTTCCGGCGTCATTTCGGTCAAAACCTTACCCAAAGCGGCATAACCGTCCATTGCGATATATTCATCAATATCTTCGGGGTCGATAACACCGCAGTTACGCAAAACGACACGGTTCTGTGTCTTATAGAAAGCGGTATCATTCAAACCGACGTTGCCCAGTTCGTCCGGAACGGCGGCACCGGCGTCGTCATAACGCAGGCGCTCAACGATACGGCCCTTGAGCAGGTGTTCTTCAACGATTTCTTTGACGTCTTCCGGCGTCACACGGCTGTAGAACGTACCGTCCGGATAGACGATAACGACCGGACCCAAAGCGCAGAGTCCGAAGCAACCGGTTTGAACGATCTTGATTTCTTCCGCAAGACCGTTGGCCTCGATCTGTTCAGCAAAGGCTTCCTGAATAGCCTTACTGCCCGAGGACGTACAACCGGTACCGCCGCAGATAAGTACATGTGCACGAATCATAAACTATACCTCCAATTATGCATCGTAAGCGCCGATCGTGTACTCGGTCACGACATTGCCGCCTTTGAGATGCTTTTCAACGACTTCCTGTGCTTTTTCAGCAGTCATCTTAACGTAAGTGACCTTATCCTTGCCGGATTCGAACACTTCAACCACCGGTTCGTACTGGCAGATGCCGATACAACCGGTCTGGGAAACAGATACCTTGCCTGCAAGGCCGCCGTTATTGACGCCCTCTACAAAGGCATTGAGAACGGGACGTGCGCCGGCAGCGATGCCGCAGGTTGCCATACCGACAACAACACGGATACCGTCAGTGCCCTCACGCAAAACGACCTTGTCCTTCATTCTGTCTTTGATTGCTTGCAATTCAGCCAATGATTTCATGTATATCTTCCTTTCCTTGAATGTACTGAATTTATATACCCTGCAAATCGCCGTACTGTTCTTTCAAGTACGCTTCGATCCACTTGATAACTTCGTATTCGCCAAGGCAAACGTCCTCCCCCAGCAAGCTGCGCACCCCGCAGGTCGCCAATCTTACCTCGCCCTTTGCGGTGGTGTGCAAAAAGAGAAAATCGGTATCGGGATGACCCTGAATCAGCGTCGTAACGGTTGAGATCACATCCCCCAAGGGGGTGAAATCAACGTGGTCGGTGTAAAAGACGGCCGTTAAGGTGGTACCGTGACAAATCGGATCGGCCGAAGCTTCGGTCGAAGAGACGGTCAGCGAGCCACCGGTCTGTTCGGCCTCCATTTTCAAAAACGGAACGCCCAGCCCGACCTTGCGGGTCGTTCGTGTTGTATAAAACGGGTCGATAACCTTGGCAACGGTTTCGGCCGACATTCCGCATCCGTCATCACGGATGACCATAGTCAGTCGGTTTTGTTCCTCGGTCAGCAAAAGCTCGGTCAACGTTGCACCGGCCTTTACCGAATTTTCGGCCACGTCTAACAGGTTGAGTGATAATTCTTTCATGTGTTTCCCCTCAGCCATTCCAGCAGGCGTTTTCGTACCAAAGCACTGCTGTACGGTTCATCGTCCAGCAGAACGGCGGCGTTTTCCTCCCGCAGATCGGTCAGATAATGCGCATCCGAGCTGACAATAAACTGTTTTTCCTGCAAACCGTACTGTTCGGTGTATGCCGCACGGTTTTCCGCGTCGTTCAATTCCACGCAGTTAAAAAACGGGCTTTCCGGAAAAACACCCAACATGGCGATGATGCCGTTTGACGGACGGTCGATATGTGCCGGATAGCACACGCCGCCCAACGACTCGACCAAAGCCGGCACCTCTTCAATGGAAATGGTGGTGGCATTCGGCAAAAGGTTTTCCTCTTCGCCGATGATCTCGTCCTCATCGTCCAGAATGAGCTGATCCCCGAAAATATCCTTTCGGTTCGGGATAAGCATACGCCGTTTTTCCACCAAAGCGTCAAACGCCATGGCGTTTTCCAGCGTTTCAAACAGACAAATCACATGGATTTCTTCTGCCGTAGTCAGTTCCATACCCGGAACGGGCACAATACCGTACCGCTTCGCCGCCGCAAAAAATGCCGGACAGTTTTTGCAGGAATTATGATCGGTCAAGGCCATAATGCCGATATTGTTCAGCGTAGCCATACCGACCAAGTTGTTGGGGGTATTGTCGTTATCCGCACAGGGTGACAGGCAGGAATGCACGTGCAGATCGTAGGTGTAGCGTGTCATATCAGTTGAGAAAGCCGAACTGCCGCTTGGTAGGCGGGCATTTCGGTCGTCAGAACGTTGACGTTTTTCTGTTCGGCCGTGGCTTTTACGTCCTCCGGCAGAACGACGCCTTCACAAAGAATGACGCAGGAAACGTCGGCCAAAGAAGCGACCGCGACCACGTTGACGTTGGACATAATGGTGATCCACGCATTATCGGCCGTTGCACGTCCCATGACCCAGCTGAGCAGGTCGCCTATGTAGGCACCGTCGATTTCACGGTTGCCCTCGGGCAGGGTTACGGCTTGAAATCCATGTTGCAACAATGCTTCAACCGTCATTCCACAGCCTCCCCGTCCTGTTTTTTCAGCGGGCACTCCCCACAGTCGATCTTACGGACGATATCCTCCGCAAAAGCACGGCAGTTGGGTGCGCCGCAGGCGCCGCAATCGATGCCGGGCAACTGCGAACGCAGTTTTTGTATATCCGCCATCATCCGCATCGACTCGGCCATGTTTTCACTCAGCCGGCTGATGGGGTGATAGGTGGGTAACGAATTAAAGAAATAACTTTCGGGAATGTACTTTGCCTCGTCGGCACTCAGGAAATTCTGAGAAACCGGCAGGTACCGCCGCAACGATTGCAGACGGGCCTTGGCAATGAACGGATTTTGCACCGTCATTACACCGCCGACACAACCGCCCGGACAGGCGTTGAGTTCAATGAATTTCAGCGGCGGAATATCGCCGTTTTCGATTTGATCCAGCACGTGAATGACATTTTCAATGCCATCCGCCGCAAGATAATCCTCATTGAAGATCGCAGTGGCTTCCCCGCCGCTGCTTGCCCATCCGATACCGATCATACCGGATTCCGAAAGCGTATCGGGCAGATCGCCTTTTTTCATGGCGTTGATCAGCTGAAAATAAATATCGCTGATGGCCACGACCTCGTCGATCTGACTTTTATAATCGGCAAATCCGTTCTTCACGTAGCTGACCTTTGCAGGGCAGGGTGAAATGAAGCAGACACCGATTTCATTCTCGGTCAATTCGGGATGTTTTTCCCGAGCCCGTTCGCGTGCCAGACGTGCGGCGACCTCCATCGGCGGGAGCATGTGCAAAATGTTCTCGCTAAGCGACGGAAAACGCAGACCGATCAGGCGCATAACGACCGGGCAGGCCGAACTGATGACCGGCGTTTTGACCCCGTCCGTTTTCAGATACAAACGGGTATACGCCGTGACCAGCTCTGCGGCCTTGGAAACTTCGAAAACATCGTCGAAGCCGATTTTCAAAAGTCCGTCCAGCACGTAGTCAATATCATCCATATTGGCGAACTGACCGTAAAGCGAAGGTGCCGGAAGGGCGATTTTGTACTTGAATTTTTGCATGGCGTCCAGCTTACTGCTGACCGCCTTTTTCGCTTTATGGGGACATACGCGGATACATTCCCCGCAATCGATACAACGCTCCTGATTGATGACCGCGTGTCCGTCCCGAATGCGGATTGCCTCGGTCGGGCAGTGGTGCAAACAGGTCGTACAGCCGGTACATTTATCCCGAACCAGCAAGACCGAATGTTCGTAAGTATCCATTGTCCTCACCTACTTTCACATCAAAGAGATGCGCATGGTAATGGTGGTGCCGCTGCCGACGACCGTTTCGATCTTCATATCGTCGGTATAGCGTTTCATATTCGGCAGACCCATACCGGCGCCGAATCCCAGCGAACGGATGCTGTCGGTCGCAGTGGAAAATCCCTCCTGCATGGCTTGTTCAACATCGGCAATACCGGGACCGTGGTCGGTCAAAATGATCTCGATCTCATCTTCACTGACGTTGACGTCGGCCTCACCGCCGCCGGCGTGGATGACCATATTGATTTCACCCTCGTACATTGCAATGGAAACACGGCGAATGGTTTCCGGCGCAATACCAAGCCGACGCAGGTTCTTTTTGACCTGCACCGAAGCCTGACCGGCCGAGGTAAAATCGGTACCGTCCACGTCAAAGTGGAAATTCAGTTTTTCAGACATGGCGAACCTTCTTCCCGATCAAGCCGTTGGCGTACAGAATACCGCACGCATCGTACATACGCTTGTCGGTCGTCAGCAGGGTCATTCCGCTGGCTTCGGCCAATTTGATCATTTCCTCGCTCGGCTTTTTGGAGCGCACGAAAACAACGCAAACCATATCCATCATTTCGGCGGTGCGTATGACCTGCGGATTGACAAGACCGGTCAGCAAGACCGCCTGATCCTTCACGTAGGCCAGCACGTCACTCATCATATCACTGCCGCAGGCCGAGTAAACGTGGTGCTGTAAGCCTTCCTCACAGCAGACGACTTCTGCCTGCAACAACTCTTTGATCGTAGAAATTTTCATATACGTTTCCTATTAGCCGGCGTATTTTGCAAGGATGTCGTCAACATCGTCGGCAGTCAGACGGCCGTAAACGTCATCGTTGACGGTCAAAACCGGAGCCAGACCGCAAGCACCGATGCAGCGGCAGGCGGTCAGCGAGAACTTACCGTCGGCAGTGCATTCATCGGCACCGATGCCGAGTTTTTCGGAAAGCTTATCGAAAATATCGCCCGAGCCCTTAACGTAGCAGGCGGTACCCAAGCAAACGGAAATGTTGTACTCACCCTTCGGCGAAAGTGCAAACTGTGCGTAGAAGGTAGAAACGCCGTAAACCTTTTCAAGCGGAACTTCCATGCCTTCGGCGATCATATTCTGAACCTCAAACGGCAGATAACCGTAGATGTCCTGAGCCTTTTGCATAACGACCATCAGGTTGCTCTTATCCGACTTGTTTTCCTCGATGACGGCTTGGAGCTGTGCCTCTTGTTCCGGGGTGCCTTTAAAGGGCAGATTGCTGATTTTCTTTTTCATGAACGGAATCCTCCTCATAAATTCGGTCGAGGTATTCGACCGTGAAAAGTATGGTAATATACACTAACCCATAGTTAGATATAATAAGTATAACATAAACATTTTATTTTGCAAATACTTTTTTGCGAAATTTGCGATAATTTTAACAATCTTTTGTCAAAGTAAGATTTTTTTACGATTTCTGGCGATACTGGCGATATTTATTCCAAAAAAACGAAAAAACCGCCCAAAAGGACGGTTTGAAAAAGTGAGTCGGCCTGTAAGCCGAGTTCTGTCGAGTGCGATCATCTATCTCGACGGCGAATTGCTCCGCCGCTCAAGCCGCTTATCGCAGCACATCGGGCCAATGTATCGCTGCTGTCAACGTTGCTCCGAATAGGGTTTACAGGGCTGCGCCGTTCCCGGACAGCCGGTGAGCTCTTACCTCGCCTTTCCACCCTTACCGGTCAAAGACCGGCGGTATATCTCTGTTGCACTTTCCCTGGGGTCACCCCCGGCGGCTGTTAGCCGTTATTCTGCCCTGCGGGGCTCGGACTTTCCTCACACCAAAGGTGCGCGACCGCACAGCCGACTCACATAAGTATTATATCACAAAAAAACGGCGGTGTCAAAACCGAATTATCAGGAATAAACTGAAACAGAGCATTTTGTTTTTTCGGAGGTATTTTTATGGAAAACAGGTATCAAAAATTCTTTTTGGCCGCCAATTCCTGCAAGGGGTTTGTTTCCCACTTTGCCGACAACTACGACCCCGCGGACGGTTGGCAGGTTTTTCTTGTTAAGGGCGGCCCCGGTACGGGCAAGTCTTCTTTTATGAAGCACTTTGCCTACCACGCAAATCAGGCGGGCGAGGTTGCCGTGCTTTGCCCCTGCAGTTCGGATCCCGGGTCATTGGACGGTGTAATTTTGCCGGATAAAAAAATTCTGCTTTTGGATGCCACAGCACCGCATACGGTCGACCCGAAGCTGCCCGGTGCGTGTGAAAATTTGGTGGATTTGGGGCAGTTTTGGAACAGCGAGAAGTTGCGTAAAAACGCCGCTGAGATTATGGAAATCGGGCAGGAAAACGGTCGCTTTCACGCCAAGGCAAAGCGATACTTACTGGCGGCCGGCAAGGTGGCCGAGGGTCGGCTTTCGTTGGCGGAAGCCTGCACCGATGCAAGTCGATGCGCCCGCTTTACCGAACGGCTTTGTCACCGTCTTTTGCCGATCAAAAAAGCTGCGGAAAGTCGGGAATGGCCCCGCTTTTTGCAGGGTGTTACGCCGAGCGGGATTGTGGACTACACCGAAAGCCTACTGCCCCATTTTGCCAAGCGGATCGTGTTGTGCGACCCGTTTGGCGGTGTCGGCAAAATCTTTATGCAAACGGTACGCTTTTGCGCCCTGCGTTCCGGCTATGAAATCATCACCTGCTACGATCCGTTTTTGCCCGAAATCGTCGACCACGTGCTGATTCCCGAGCTTTCGCTGGCGTTTTTCACCGAGCGATATATCGGGCAGATTCCTTGCGACGAGCGGCGCATCCACGCACGGCGGTTTTATGACGTAACGGCATTGCACGGCCGCCGTGAAAGGCTGAACTTTGACCGCAAGGTGATGACGGAGCTGCTGAAAGAAGCAAGCGCTTGCTTAAAACAGGCCAAGGCCGTTCACGATGATTTAGAGGAATTTTATATCCACGCTATGGACTTCCCCGCCCTCACCGACTTCGCCGAAGATTTTACGGCAAGAGTTTTAGCATAACGCAACACGACCCCCACAGCCGTGGGGGCGTGATTTTATTTTAGGTTGGATTTCCCTTTAAATGATACCGCACTTTTATTATGTTATGAATATGGCAAGCCTATCCCTGCATAATTATTGCAAGTTTTTTGCGTAAATTTTTGTATACAGAAAATGATGCCGAATGGTATAATTATTTTGCAATTTATGCGCATAAAACGGAGGGATTTTTATGGCTGCAAGAAATGAAAAATTTAAGGATTTGATCTTTTACGAGATCTATCCGACCAGCTTTTATGACTCGAACGGGGACGGCATCGGCGATCTGAACGGCATCAAAGAAAAGCTGCCCTACATTAAAGAATTGGGTTGCAATGCGATTTGGATCAACCCGTTTTTCACCTCCCCTTTTAAGGACGGCGGTTACGACGTTGCCGACTTTTTTGACGTGGACCCGAAATTCGGCACGCTGGCCGATTTTGACGAGTTGGTGAAAGAGGCCGACAAGCAGGGTATTAAAATCGTGATCGACTGTGTTGCCGGTCACGCAAGCGATGAAAACAAGGACTTTTTGAAATCGGGCGAATACGAGCACAACGAATGCTCTGACCTGTTTATTTGGAACGACAACGTTTGGTGTTTGGATGAGGGTTACCGTTTGGTTTCCGGCCGTCACCCGAGAAACGGCAACTACCTGATCAACTTTTTCTCGGTTCAGCCGGCATTCAACTTCGGTTTTTACAACGTAGAGCTGCCCAACTGGCAGATGTCCTACAAAGATGAACGCACCTTGAAAGCAAGAGATTACATCGTTGACTTTATGAAATTCTGGCTAAAGCGCGGTGCTTTCGGGTTCCGTGTGGATATGGCGGCTTATCTTGTTAAAAACGATCCCGAAAAGAAGGCGACCATCGAGGTATGGCAGTACATTTTTGAAAAGGTGCGCAAAGAGTACCCCGATGCGTTTGTTGTCAGCGAATGGAGCAACCCCGAAAAGAGCTTTACCGCCGGTTTCGATTGCGACTTTGTGCTGGATGACTGGGGCAATTTCTACCACAGAATGGTGCGCAACACCGAAGATTCCCGCGGGGTGGCATTCCTCAACGGCGGCGGGTTTGAATATATTAAAAAAGACCTTGCGTGGCGGTATGAACAATCGGTGAAATTGGGCGGTTATCTCGGAATGATTTCGGGCAACCACGACACGACCCGAATTTCCAATTACTTAGACACCAAACGGCTGAAAATGTACTACGCCTTTATGTTTATGATGCCGGGCATTCCGTTCATTTATTACGGTGACGAAATTCAAATGAAGTTTGCCGATCTGCCCAACAAGGACGGCGGCTACGGCCGAACCGGCACCCGCACCCCGATGCAGTGGAACCACGAAAAGAACGACGGTTTTTCGACCTGCGACGAAAGCAAGCTTTATTTGCCGGTGAACACTGCAAACGATATTACGTTAGAGGATAACCTGAAAGATAAAGATTCCATTTATTATACCATTAAAGAGCTGATCAAGATTCGGAAAGAAAACCCCGAAATTTTAGGCGCAGAAATGGAATTTGAAGAAAACGAGCGTGTAGTCACCTTGAAACGCGACACGCTGAAATTGGTTTTGAACTGCTCGAACGACGAGATGACCGTAGACGGCACCGTTCTTTACACAACGGGAACGGGCAACAACGTAAAGCCGTACGAATGCATTATCGTTAAAAACGCATAAAGTAACATAAAGAAGAAACCCGCATCCAAAACGCAATGTTTTGGATGCGGGTTTTTTAGGTTTTTTGAGCCGCTTGATTATTCGTGGCGGCGGCCGTGACCACGGCGGTCGTTATTGCGGCGCGGGCGTTCCGGAACCTCATCGGCTCCTTCTTCCACAACAGCGCCGTTGACTTCTACCAAAGCGTCACGGCGGGAAAGATTGATACGTCCCTGATCGTCGATTTCAGTAACCTTGACCAGTACCTGATCGCCGACGGTGACAACGTCTTCAACCTTTTCAACACGCTTAACGTCCAGCTTGGAAATGTGAACAAGGCCTTCCTTACCCGGTGCGATTTCAACGAAAGCACCGAAGGTCATCAGGCGGGTGACCTTACCGGAGTAAATAGCACCGATTTCGGGATCGTTGGCAATGAGGTTGACAATGTCAACAGCCTGCTGTGCCTTTTCAATATCCAAACCGGCAACGTATACGTGACCGTCTTCTTCAATGGTGATTTCGCATTCGCAGCGTTCCTGAATGGACTGAATGACCTTACCCTGCTTACCGATAACATCGCCGATCTTATCCGGGCTGATGGTGGTGGTCAGCATCTTGGGAGCGTACTTCGACAGTTCGGTACGCGGTGCGGCAATCGCCTTCAGCATTACTTCGTCAAGGATATACTCACGGGCTTCGTGGGTCTTTGCAAAGGCTTCCTTGATGATTTCGGGGGTCAAACCGTGAACCTTCAAGTCCATCTGGATAGCGGTGATGCCCTTCTTGGTACCGGCTACCTTAAAGTCCATATCGCCGTAGAAATCTTCAAGACCTTGAATATCGACCATGGTCATAAAGTCACCGTAAACGCCTTCGTCACCGGTGATAAGACCGCAGGAAATACCTGCAACCGGAGCTTTCAGCGGAACACCGGCGGCCATCAAAGCCAAGGTGGAACCGCAGATAGAGCCCTGCGAGGTAGAACCGTTAGAAGACAAAACTTCGGATACGACACGGATGGCATACGGGAAATCTTCAACATCCGGAATGACCGGCAGCAAAGCACGTTCTGCCAAAGCACCGTGACCGATTTCACGACGGCCGGGGCCGCGGGACGGCTTGGTTTCACCGACTGAGTAGGACGGGAAGTTGTAGTGGTGGATATAACGCTTTTGGGTTTCTTCATCCAGACCGTCAAGCTTTTGTGCTTCGCTCATCGGAGCCAAGGTAGCGACCGACAGAACCTGCGTTTGACCACGGGAGAACATACCCGAACCGTGGGCACGGGGCAGCAGGTCGATTTCGGCAGCCAACGGACGGATTTCGTCAATGGAACGACCGTCAACACGCTTGTGCTCGTCCTTCAGCCATGCACGGACAACGTGTTTCTGAATGAGGTACATAATTTCGTCCAGCTTGGCTTCGCAGCCTTCGAACTGAGCGTCATACTTTGCGTGAACAGCATCGTAAATCGGCAGTAAAGCGGCGTCACGAACGTTTTTATCGTCGGTATACAAAGCCTTTTTAACATCTTCGATGCAGAAAGCTTCGATATCAGCCAAAACAGCCGGATCAGGGTTGCTGGATTCAAATGCAAACTTCGGCTTGCCGATTTCGGCGACAATGCCGTTGATGAAAGCAACGATTTCCTTATTGACTTCGTGACCGGCCATGATGCAATCAAACATCAAATCATCCGGAATTTCGTTACCGCCGGCTTCGATCATAGCGACCAAATCGGCAGTAGAGGAAACGGTCAGGGTCAAATCGGTTTTAGCACGCTGTTCCAAAGTGGGGTTGATGACGATTTCGCCATCGACCAAACCGACGTTGGTGGAAGCGATCGGGCCATCCCACGGAATATCGGAAACGGCGATAGCGGCCGAAACACCGATAGCGGCGGCGATTTCGGGCGAGCAGTCGGGATCGACCGACATAACGGTAGCAACGACCGAGCAATCGTTACGCATATCCTTCGGGAAAAGCGGACGAATGGGGCGGTCGATACAACGGCCTGCCAAAATAGCCTTTTCGGAGGCACGGCCTTCACGGCGCTGGAACGAGCCGGGCAGACGGCCGACCGAGTACATTTTTTCTTCATAGTCTACCGAAAGCGGGAAGAAATCCACACCTTCACGGGGCTTGGCCGAAGCGGTGACGGTACAAAGTACGCGGGTTTCACCGTAGGAAGCCATAAATGCGGCATTGGCCAACTGTGCCATTTTACCGGTTTCCAGTTTGAACGGACGGCCGGCGATGGTGGTTTCGTAAACCTTATAACCATCAAATTTAGCTTGAGAACTTGTGATCATAATAAATCTCCTTTTCGTTTTTTTCAGAAGATTTTACGGTTAGCAATAAATCCAACACCCCGATTTTAGGGCGCTCGATTTACCGCTAAAACGCAAATCTTCTGCATTTTTAACAACAAAGCAGACCGGACCAAAGCCCGGCCTGCCACGTTTTCTTACTTACGGATACCTAAGCGCTTAATGATGGAACGATAACGCTCGATGTCGTTCTTCTGCAGGTAGGCCAGCAGGTTTCTGCGGTGACCGACCATTTTCAGAAGACCACGGTGAGAGTGGTTATCCTTCGGATGAACACGCAGGTGATCGTTGAGTTCATTGATACGGGTATTGAGCAATGCGATCTGGACTTCCGGAGAACCGGTGTCGCCTTCGTGAGTTGCATACTCGGCAATGATCTGCTGTTTCTTTTCCTTGGTCATTACTTTTCACTCCTTCTTTAAAATATACGCCGTAATCCGAGCCAAAGGCCGTTCGAGTGATCTCCGCAAAGCGGCAGACGCCGAAAGCGCAGACTACGGTAGCTTAAGTAGTATACCACACATTTTTGCAAATGTAAAGTACTAAATATAGGGAATTTTATTTCTTTTCCAACAACATCTGCATTACGTCGGGGCCGTGCTCGACAAACAGACCGGTTGCAGCGGCATTTTCTTCGGTAAAGCAGTCCACACCCGTCTTGGCCGTGCGGCTGTCAAACAGCAGGAACGGTACCGGCGTGCGGGAATGGGTTTTAATTTCCAACGGCGTGGGATGATCCGGCATAATGAGGATGCGGTAATCGTCGCCGCAGTTTTCAAGATAAGGCAAAATGCGGCCGAGTACACGGCGGTCGATTTCTTCAATGGCACGAACCTTATTCTGCACTTCCCCACGGTGACCACATTCGTCGGGCGCTTCAAAATGCAGATAAACAAGATCGGTGCCGCGCTTAAACGAATCAATACCGGCGTCGGTCTTGGCCTCAAAATCGGTATCAAGATAGCCGGTAGCACCGGCAACCTCCGGCACTTCCATACCGGCGCATTTACCGATACCCTTTAACAAATCAACGGCGCTGACGACACAGCCCGTAACACCGTTTTTCTGCTTGAAGTTTTCCACGGCCGGACGGGTGCCTTCACCCCACAGCCAAATGGAATTGGCTTCGTTCAGTCCCTTTGCGCGGCGGGCAAGGTTGACCGGATGATCCTTCAAAAGATCATAACTGCGTTTCATCAAATCAATGAGCGGTGCGGCGTTGGGGGATTTGCTTAAATACTCCCCGATCACACGGCCACTAATATCGTGCGGCGGCGTCATTTCGCCCAAATCGGTCGTGCCGTTGTCGACCACCAAGCAATGGCGGTAGCTGACCCCTGCAAAGAAACGGTAGATTTCATTACCGAGGTTTTCTTCGACCGTTTTGATGATTTCGGCGGCTTCGGCCGAGGAAATATCCCCTGCGCAGTAGTCCACCATGGTTTTATCTTCGTATTTTTCTTCGTCCGACAGCGTGACGATATTACAACGCAGGGTTACGTCGGTATCCTTCAAATCAATACCGATGGATGCCGCTTCCAACGGAGAACGGCCGGTATAACAAACCAGCGGATCGTACCCCATGACCGAAAGATTGGCAACGTCGCTGCCCGGTTTTAAGCCGTCGGCCACCGTGCGGCACATACCGACCTCGGCCTTTTGTGCCAAACCGTCCATCAACGGTTTTTTTGCCAACATCATCGGCGTTTTTCCATCGAGTGCCGGATTCGGCGTATCGGCCATACCGTCACATAAAACAACTAAATATTTCATACAACCACCCTTTCCGGGAAATATAGCTCTATTATAATACAATTCTTCTGAAATGTAAATAGCGCAACGTCTGATTTTATCCAAAAAACGCACGGCAAAATGCCTTTGCCGTGCGTTAACATCTTATTCCAAATTGATGAGGGAACTGCTGTTGCCCGTGACCTGCGGCAGTTCACCGTTCCATTTTTCGATTTTGCTGTATTCGATCACCTTATCGGTCAAGGATTTATTCAGCTTATCGTTTGCGGCGGCTTCACCCTCGGCCTTGATGCGGGTGGCTTCGGCTTCGGCCTGCGCATTGGTAATGGCGGTCTGCTTTTCGGTTTCGGCCTTCAGCAATTTCTGCTGAGCGACCTGCTTTTCTTCAATGGCGTTGATAAAGGCTTCCGAAAAATCGAAATTGATAATGTTTACATCGGTAACGTAAAGGCCGGTTTCATTCAGTTTTTGGTTTAAGCCTTCGACCAAACCGTCCGAAATCAGTTCACGGTTGGTAACGCTTTCTTCGGCGGTATAACGTGAAGTAATGGCTTTTAATACCTCGTTGACAGCCGGAGCCACCAGCACCGATTCGTAATCGGCACCGATGTTTTTATAGATGCTGTAGGATTTTGCCGTATCAACACGGTAGTTGATGGCAAGCGTTGTGGCAACGGTTTGCAGGTCCTTGGAAAAGGCTTCGGTCTGCACCTCCAACTTCACGATGCGGTTATCGATTTTAACCACCTGCTGTGCAAAGGGGATTTTTACGTGGATGCCTTCTTGCAGTACGTTATCGTTGACACGACCCAATGTGACGACCACACCGGTGTGACCGGCTTCGACAACGGTAAAGCAGTTCAACAGAATGATCACCAGCAAAACGGCAATCACCGCAACGCTAATAACTTTTTTCTTGTTAATGGTAATAGGGGTAGCGTTCATAATTTAGTCTCCGTTCTCTTTAATAATTTTCAGCTGAAATGCTGTTTTTTCCGTTTTTCAGTGCAAAGGTTTTTTCGCCGACCGTAAGGCGTGCCTTGGTTTCGGACGGCAGGTCAATTTCAACCTGCACCCCGCCGTTCTGTTTTTTATAAGAAACAGTCAGTTTGCCGTTTGCGGTCATCATCGAACCCGAAACGGTATTCAGTTTTTCACAGAAGCAGGGGTCGATCGAAATTTCGGTATAGCCGCCGGCGGTCGGCTTTTGCCGAATGCCGAGCAGGTAGGTATAAAAATGCGAAACGACCGCGCCGAACATCGGGTGATTATACGACCGTTGGAACGGTGACGAGGGCCAGTTTTCGCCGAGTGTGGTCAATCCCTGCTTTCGCCAAGATTCAAACGAGGTCGGGTGATCGGTAATAAGCAACTGCAATGCAAGATTGCCGTAACCCTTTTCGAAAAGCACCCTCGGCAGAATTTCGGTGCCGAAAATACCGGTATCGAAATGTCCGAGTGCCGTATACCGTTCCACAAGGTTCTGCAACGTCTTTTCGGTACCAAGGCCGATATCCAACGCAAACGCATCTGCCCCCTGCACCCCGTCGGCATAGCTTTCGGTTTGCGCATTGAAAAAGGCGGTATTCATCGCCTTTTTGCAGGCTTCAATGCGTTCGGTCAGCGCGGATTCATCCTGCGTGGCGCCGATTACCGGCAACAGTTCCAAACACCGCTGCATGGAACGAATATAAAAATAGGTATTCACAAAACCTTCCGGAATGGTGACCGGCTCGGGCGTGACCCATTCGCCGAGACACCAGTTGCCCGGAATATCGCTTGTAACGATGCCGTTTTCGGAATGATTTTGCATAAAATCAAACCAATGCAGCATCTGTGCATACATTTTTTTAAACGGTGCAATATCACCGTAATGCTTATAATACTGATAGGGTACTTCGACAATGGCACAGCCCCAGCCACCAGGCCCGCCGCCACCGTAATGCAGAGGTACCACGTACTGGGCGTGACCCGAAATACGGTCCTGACTGTCGCTGATATCCTCGATCCACTTGCGGTAGAAGGCTTCAGCACCGATGGTTTTCATGGCGGCCGGTGCCGCTAACTGCCCGTCGCCCGTGTAACCGCGACGTTCAAAATGCGGGCAATCGGACGGAATACCGGCGTGCATATTGCCGAGCTGTGAATCGACGTAAGCACGGTAAATCCAGTCAAGTGTTTTTTGATCGGACGAAAATTTGCCCGTTTCTTCCACCGCCGAATAAACGAAAACGACCTTTTCGGGCGTGGCTTCACCCTTAATTTTAAAATACTGAAAACCGAACCACGTAAACTGCGGGCGAACGATACGCTCCTGTCCGTCGGCAACGATTTCCATCGTTTGCATAAAGGTGTGGGTGGGGTCTTCCTTGTTTGAAAAAGAGAAATCAGGATTGATGGTTTCGTCAAAGGCGATTTTTACCGTTTCGCCCCGTTTGGCGTGCAGGCGAATGACGGGGTAACCCGAAATATTTTTAGCACACCGATAAACCTTTTCGCCGTTCTTTTCGCCCAAAAATTCAAACGGAATTTCCTGCATTTCGGCGTCACACGGGCAATTCGTTTGCAAATACTCGGTTTCAAGCGGTGCCGCCAAAACGGCATTTTGCCAAGCCGAATCGTCAAAATCGTTCCCGAAGCAAGCGTCGTCAAAATCGGTGTAATCGTGGTTTTCGCTGGTGGTGAAATAATAGGTTTTTACAAAACCGTTA